>CAZVWW010000023.1:20347-24574 GCA_964631265.1 uncultured Thermotogaceae bacterium | reverse complement strand
CAGCCCCCCTGGGCTGTTTACCTTCTTTCCAAACGTTCCCCCTATGTCAAGAAAACTCTTTCCTCGTCCCAAAAACAAGACTCCCCCCCTCGCCCTCGCGCCTCCTCCCCCGGGGTGGCGCGTCTATCCAGAAAACAGCCCCCCTGGGCTGTTTACCTTCTTTCCAAACGTTCCCCCTATGTCAAGAAAAACCTTTCTCCGCACATAAAACAGAAATTCTCATAGTAAAATAACAGTCATCATCATTAATAAAACCGTTCGCTATATTTTACTTCAAGACTTGACAAACCGCCTCTTTTCTGGTAGTATTAGTTTGAAAGACAAACTAACAAAATTAATTTAAGGGAGGCGAGTTTAATGATGAAGAAGACAGCAATGGCAGCAACCGTTTTTTGTGTGGATTCTGTTAATCCATTCAACTCGTCACAATTCTCTCGATGGAGGAGAAAGATTTAACTCCCTTTACATACGATATCAAGAGAGGCTGTGGCGAACACCACAGCCTCTTTTTTATTGAAAGGAGGAAAGGACCATGAAAAACAGGAAAAACTTTGAATTTCTTCAAGAGAAGAAAAAGAAAAACAGCTACCATGACAAGTACGATTATTTAGAACCGTATATCTCCTTTTAAAATCGTACCGGAAGTGAGGTGAAAGACCATTACTCAGCAAAGAAAAGAGTTTAAGAGCAGCGCCAGAAAGGAAAGAATCGAAACGGAGAAAAAGATACTCACATTCTTATTCCGAGCATTCAACTAAGAGGGGAGGGGAAAGAAATGGCTTACAAGAAAGCAGATTTATTCAAGAGCATCGAAGAGAAAATTGAAGAAGGCAGGCACGAAGCCTTAGCAAGTCTGGCAAAGAATGCAACAGCCTTCGTTTACCGCCTGTATTGAACCGAGGAAGGAGGTGGAGTATGATGAAAGCGAACTATTACGCAACGCCGAAAAACGTCTGGACCCATTCAGAGATACTGGAATCAGACCACGGAAGACTATTTAACAATGGCATCAACAGTAACGGCGATATGCAAATAAACATTTAACAAAAACAAAAATATATTTAAGGAGAGATTATAAATGAAAAAAATGAACGAAAGCAGATGGAATTCAACAATCAACTACCTGGAGAGATCCGCCAACAGAAAAGCAGACACTATTTCATACAGTCCGGAGGTTTACACCTACGCTAATTTCTGGACTTGACAGGGCGTGATTCATTAAAGAAATTCTGAGCACCCGTAAAACGTTGAAAAGATGGCCCCCTGTGGCCATCTTTTTTTACACATATCCGGAAGGAGGTAAGCACGATGGAAAATGAAATGAAGCGAAACATCACACTATACCCCGTATTCAGCTTTTTTATCAGGATGCTGATCATCGGCCCCGTCTTAGTCCCATTCCTGCTCTGGAAAGGGCTTGATTACACCGAAATACTGTTACTGCAGTCCATATCAGCGATCTCAACAATGGTTTTTGAAGTCCCGACCGGAGCCGTTGCAGACAGACTCTCAAGAAAACTCTCACTTGTGATTTCCGGACTGATTGTTGCATTTGCGCTTTTGATCTACATCCTGGCCGGCGAATTCTGGATCTTTGCAATCGCTGAGATACTGTTCGGATTGGGGCTTACCTTCTACAGCGGTGCTGATTCAGCCATATTATTTGAAAGCCTGAAAGAGCTGAAAAGAGAGAAGGAATACCAGGAAAAAGAGGGAAACGCCTTCTCCTATTTCTTTATCGGGCAGGCAGTCTTTTCGATATTGAGCGGCCATCTCTATGTGGTTCATCCCAGCATTCCGTTCTGGATCAGCCTTGGTTTCCTGTTAAGTGCCTCCGTGACAGCCCTTTTCTTTCACGAGCCCGATAGAGAACGGGAAAAACACCGGTACTTTTTCGCTATATTTTCGGGTGTGAGAGAGGCCTTCAAGAAATCCAGGATCATCTGGTTGCTCTTGTTCGCCGGAATCTTCGGTTCAGCCATGAGGCTCGGATACTGGCTCTATCAACCCTATTTTGACTACGTATCGCTCGACATCGTCTTTTACGGCTATGTCTTTGCCGGCTTCAACCTGTTGGCGGCGTTTTCATCAAAGTATCTGTTAAAGAAGTTTTCACATATCCGACCGAGACATCTCCTGCTGACGCTGGGGGCCCTGCTCATCATATCATTTGTTGTTCCCCCGCTCTTCAAGAGCAAATGGCTGATCATCGTCATTGGACTCCAGCAGATATTCAGGGGCATGTACCGGCCAACGGTCGGGTTTTATGTCAACAACCAGATCGGCAACAAATCCAGAGCCACGACGATCTCGTTAGTCAGCTTCATCTCCAGCCTGGGATTTGCCGTTATTTCCCCGATCGTCGGAAACGGCCTGGACCATATCGGCACTAAGACAACATACCTCCTGGTCGGCCTGAGCTGCACAGCGGGATTCGTCTTTCTCTTCTTTCTGAGAAAGCACATGAAAAGGAGAAAACTTCAAAAACAAAGCAGTTAGAAAAGCAACCCTGTCGAGGAACTCTTCCGGCTGCGATCAACTGATTTAAAGTCGGAAGAGTTCTTATCTGTTATCCATTACTAACTCTTCAACAAAACAAACCCTTTTTCTTTTGTAAACTCAACCAGTACAACGTTCTCAATGTTGAATAAACGCTCGTCAAAACCGGATTTTGAGACAAGTATGAATTTATCGATGTTGAATTGGGATTTATTGGTTTTTTCAACGAGTTGGTTGTATTCTGAGAGCCCTGTTTTTTTGTTTCTCCATTTACATTCTCCGGCAAACCATTGATCATCCTTCTGAGCCATTACATCAATTTCAACGTCTTTGTGCCAATAATTCCCGATTTTGTCAAAGTAAAAGGTCCTCTGCAGATAATTCCGGGATATATCTTCAAAAACGAAAGAGCTGAATTGCCGGATGTTAGTTTCCAGATCGCTGACAACTTTACCGCTCATTTCATTCTCGATATAATGTAGATTGGGATAAATGAATCTGAACCAAAATGAGAAGAGCGTGTCTTTGATCTTATAAATCCCTTTTCTGGATCTTGCCGGATTTTTCTCCGTAATCGGCACCTCTTTTTTTATCAGATCGAGTGTTTTCAATGTGTTCAGATAGGGCTGTATCTTTCGTGAATCCTGATAGCCGATCTTGGAGGCTATCTCACTGGAACGGTTATACCCAAAAGAGATGGCTTCCAGGATAGACAGATAGACTCTGGGCTCTCTCAACTCCTGAGAAAGTAGAAACAATGGTTCTTCTCTGAGCGGGCTGTCTATGTTTAAAAAAAGTCTTATAATATTGTCAAACAAACTGGCTTGATCATCAATCATCTCAAGATACAGCGGAATTCCTCCAAAGACGGCATAATGATTCAGCATCGTGTGATAGTCAGTCCTTAAAAATTGCTCTAATTCCGGAAATTTCACGGGAAGTAATTTAAGATAGTTTGTTTTTCTACCGTAAAGCGGGTTGTTGTACGATAAAAGCCCATGCATGAAGCTGATGCTGGACCCGCATAAGACCAATTTCAGATCGGTTTCTTTATGGTCTATGAGCATTTGTAGAACAGAAGGGATCTCCGGAGCAGCCTCCACCATGTACTGAAACTCATCGAGGACCAAATAGTTTATTGTTTCACTGTTTGAAAAAACAAAATCAAACGCCTCTTCCCAGTGTTTGAAGTGAATGCCTTTGATAGCCATGATCCTTCCGACTTCTTTTGAGAAAGAGTCCAGGAGAAACTCGTTCGAAACCTGACGACCGGAAAAGAAGATGCCATTTCTGTTGCCGGTACAATGTTTAAGAAGATAGGTCTTACCAACTCTTCTTCGTCCATATAAGATAAACAGCTTAAACCCCTGACAGTTGAAAAAGTCATTCAATATCCTCGTCTCTGTTTTCCGATCTTTGAAAATCATCCAATCACCTTGTCTCATCATATAGTATAATCACGATTATACTAATCATGATTATACTATATTTTCCTGCCTTTTAAAAGTCAAAACGCAAAAAAAGATGTTTCCCGTTATCAACAGTTCTTATTAACATATTCTTCCAGCCCGGGATGCACAGACATTACTCCTGAAAATCTTTCAGATACGCTTCAACCGAGCGGTTCATCTCCCTCGAAAAATCAGAGTTGTATTTCCGGTTACAAAAGGCCTGCAGCCATTCCTCGAATGTTTTGTTCCCCGTTCTGTCTTTAAACATCTCTCTCAG
>CAZVWW010000023.1:2712-20247 GCA_964631265.1 uncultured Thermotogaceae bacterium | reverse complement strand
GCAGCCATTCCTCGAATGTTTTGTTCCCCGTTCTGTCTTTAAACATCTCTCTCAGTGCTTCCCCGCTCATTGGCTGATATCCGTTCTCATGGACGATGTTCTTTAACTCGAACCGGGAGGGTTTGGTCCTCTCTTTCTGCTGTTGGGTTGGATACCCGAAAACGAGCATCGTTGACGGGAAGACCCATTCGGGAAGCGTCAGCATCTTTCTGTGCTCTTCGCAGTTTTCCATGATATCCCCGATGTAGCACGACCCGATCCCGAGGCTCTCAGCGGCGACCACGCTGTTCTGGGCGGCAATCGTGGCGTCCGAGACGGCGAGCATCAGATCACCCGCTCCCGGCTTTCTTGGAGAAGCCCCGGCTTCTAAAAAGGCATCGTACCACTTTTTAATATCCGCGCAAAAGATGAGCACCATGGGGGCCCCGGCAATGAAAGGTTGATGATCACAAGTGGCGGATAGTCTTTCTTTGAGTTGTTTATCGGTGATATCGAGGATGGTGTAAAGTTGTTGGTTCCCGGCAGTTGGTGCCTGCATGGCAGCTTGAAGAATGGTTTCCTTGTCTGTTCGTGAAATAGCTCTGTCTTCAAAGTCCCTTACTGATTTACGTTCAAAAAGACTCTCAATGATACTGTTCAATGGCATCCCTCCGTTGATTGGTGAAGATTCTTGTGGATATTATACATGAACCGAATCATTTATCCGGAGTTTTTTTCTGTCATAATACGCCGCCTCGGAAGAGGCGGCGAAGAATTGAATCAGAGGGGCCCGGTTTAATCAGCGCTAAACATGCTCCAGTCCCGGGAGGGCCTGTCTCTTAAATACCCGTCAAGATGTTTCCATTGAATGTGTTCTTCCAAAAATGCACCAGCATCAAAGGGCATGCCGCTTGAATTGCCCCATCTTGCCCAGAAACTGAAATCAAGGGCCATTTCGGAATCACAGACCTTGCCGTCGACTGCTCCTCTGGGACGATAAGGGAGCGGCCTACCAATCTCACTCATGTATTCTCTCGCATCGAGCTCATAATGACCGTCCACTGTCCTTGAACTCGGGTTCTCTTTCTCCAGATAGACATCGTAATGATCGGCGAGGATCTCCTTTCCAATCGCCACATTGATCTCGGAATAGAACTTCTCCATGAGCTGCTCCAACCGGACCTGTCTTGCGCCCTGATGACGCCTTATATCCGCATAGCCTGTATTGGTACACTCGAGATTTCTGATCCTGGGATCCAGCGGTGCATTAAAGCCGATAAAATAACCATCCCTTGTCTTCTCCACGTTGTGAAACTTCAATCCGAGTTCAAACCGCATGATCTCAGCGGTCTTAATATCCCCGACCAGCCATGAATTCGCGTATCCCCCGTTGTTCTTATGAAGCATGTAGTTGACGAAGTCATCGAGGGTATTACTGTACTGCATCGCTCTTCTAATCCGATAAAACTCCGGTGCGCCGTTCTCATCGTATTCTTTGAAACCCCCGATTGTCGTCTCGGTCCCCATGAGTTTTGCCCCGGTGATAAAGAAATCCGCCATACTGTGAATATACCCCGGCTGGGACTGCATGAACATCCGATGCCCCTCAGAAGGCTGAATATCGAGAATAACGTTCATAAACTGCCCCCACTCGAAGTTGTTAAACGAATTATGGGCCATCACAATCCGTCCATCCTCCGTGGGACTCCCGACGGCCATGAAAGCGCTGCATTTACTCACAGCCCCGTAATTGATCTTGTTGTAAGTTTTTTCCAGTTCGTTCGGCCACCAGTAGCCCATCAATTCCTCATAACCGTTCCAGGCCATGATCTCTTCCCAACTGAAATGAACACCGGCATAAGAAGCTCCCGCAGCGATCCCCTGCAATTCGGCCTTCAACTCCTTATCGATATGCGGCTCCCACATCTCCTTTGCCTTGTCAACAAAGAAGTCCCACTTCATACCGGAATCCCAGTAAGTCAGGTATTCAAGACTCTTCCTGATCTCTTTCAGTTGATCCGCGACGAGATAGCCGTGTTGGAATCCTCTCTCAAACGGATCACCCTCAATATGGATGTAGATCCACCCGTCCTGTTCAAACCGGTAGCCCTTCGAGTCCGGAGAATAAACCCTCCCGGCTTCTGCACCCATTCCAACTGAGATGTATAAAAGACTGAACACCAAAAGAACCATCAGAAACTTTTTCATTTTGATTTCTCCTCTCTTTTTTAGAATCGTTCCAATTTGATTATACACCCGGTACAGCTTCAATTAACTTTTCTTCGGGGTGTGTCAAATGCTTTTACCCTTGTTCTTAAATACTCATTAGAGGTTCCTGTCTTCTAAGGATCCGTAAAAGTCTTGACTTTCTTCAAAAAGATGCTATAATAACTCAGTTAGCAAATCTGCCAAAGGAGGCGGTACGTATGGTTGAAATAGACAATGTCAACAACCCGGATGAAATGAAGGATGCCTGTTCTTTATTAACGGTTTCCGTATCGCCGAACGCTTAAACAAACCTGCTTGAGGTAACAAAACATATGAGGTCCACTGCTTTTTAATGGTGATGGGATTGTGCCCTCTGTTTTGATTCTTCTCTTTTATCAGATTGTCAAGGTGAGCCGGAGACAAAAGACAGGCATGAAGCAATGGCTTTTGATAATTTTTAAGGAGAAGAATATTGTTCAATTTAAGAGAGATCGGATGGAATCATCACTTTTCACAAAGTTTGGAAGAATACAAGATAGAAAGGCGCAAACAAAAACCGTACTATCAGAACAAGACCTTTACGGTGGCCCGCGTTTCCGCTCAGCATAAGAACAGTTATTCAATTATCACAGAAGAAGGAGAACAGCCCGGTATATTACGGCGTGTCTTTTTACACGAGGTGAGTGAGAGAGCTGACCTGCCGGCTGTCGGGGACTGGGTTGTCCTGATTGACACGGACAACTCCGATGAACGGATGATCGATGGAGTCCTCCCCAGAATGAACAAACTCAGCAGGATCTCAGCCGGGACCCCCGGCGCCTTTAATCCTGAAAACGCCGGCAACCAGTATTCCAAACTCGATAAAGGGGAACAGATTCTGTGCGCGAATGTGGATATCGCCTTCATCGTCACCTCGCTAAACCAGGATTTCAACCTGCGGAGACTTGAGCGTTATCTGACAATGGTATGGGACGACGGTATCAATCCGGTCATCCTGCTGACAAAGGCTGATCTCTGTGAGGAGGAGGCGATCGATGAGAAGCTGGAGGCCATTTCCGCCATCGGTTACGGGATCCCGACCCACATCATCAGTGCTTTGGACGGCACCGGTATGGACGAGCTGGACGAATACTGGGAGTCGAACAGAACTATGGTCCTGATCGGGTCATCCGGTGTTGGAAAATCCACCCTGATCAACCGTGTCCTCGGATATGATAGAATGCGCGTCAAAGAGATCACGAACTACAAGGACAAGGGGCAGCATACCACAACCCACAAAGAGCTCATGCTGCTGAAAAAGGGTGGCATTATCATCGACACCCCGGGCATGCGCGAGCTTCAGTTGACCGGTGGAGAGGACAGCTTGGACCTTGTCTTCGGTGATATCCTTAAAGAGATTGAGACTCTCTCACAGAACTGCAAGTTCCGTGACTGCCGCCACAGAACAGAACCGGGTTGTGCGGTTAAAGAAGCCCTGGAAAATGGAGAGCTCTCAGAAGAGAGATGGCAGGCCTACCAGAAACTCCTCAAAGAGATCAGATATCAGGAGAAAAAGGCTGAGGCAAAAGAGATAAAGAAACGGAAAAAAGCTAAAAGAACTTGAGCCAGCGACTCAGGAGTGGAACAGAGGCAGCTGCATGAAAGAAAAGTGTCAACGAAATCACCCTTTTACCCGCCTAAAGCGACGGCTTCGGCACGATGTCGAAGCCGTCTTTTTGTTTGAGGATGAAATCGATATCATACCCCTTGCCGATCTGCTGGAGTCTCCTGGCGTGATCGGCTTGTCTCATGGTTGCCTCAAGGAAAGCGGGATCAGTTTGGCATCTTTCACCGGTTGCCAGGGCCAGTCGGATTGGATCCGTCTTTTCAACCGGAATCTTTTGATGAACCCGGTGGACGAGCAGCGAGGCACAGAGATAATCCTCTATCGAGAAACGCTCATACGTTCCGGCACAGAGCACAAGGATCTTGTTGAAGGAATGTTTTATGATGTAGTCGATAACGCTCTTGAGGTTGATCAGAGAAGCGGCGATGATGTTTTCTGAATGGTTGTAAAATGCCTTCAGGGCCTTTGTGCCGTTTGTTGTTGTCATGATGATCTCTTTTCCGTCACGATTGTTCCCGATACGGCTCAGATCATATGGGGAGTTTCCGTGATCAAAGCCCTGGGGGGCGATGCCGTTTCTCTCACCGCAGATCAAACTGTTCGGCCCCCGGGCTTTTAACGTCTCGTCAACGCTCTCAACTGCCCTTATTATGGTATAGCCTTTGGAGGCTAAAACCACCATCGAACTGGTCGCCCGGTACACATCAATCAGAACGACGAGGTCGTAATCTCTTTCGTATTCTGTTTCAATACCCTTTCTGTAATAGGTTATCAGTGAGATCATTAAAACCACAGACCTTCTTTAGGGACGTTGGATAACAAGCTTTTTGAACATAATCCCCATAAAAAACGATGATCGGAAAACACCCAAGGGTGGGTGTTTCGTCTGTTCTCCGCTCCAGCCCGGGGGAGCTGGAGCGAGATCGGGGAAGTGTTTTGGGTTATTCACCCCGCCCTTGTTTAGTTCGAGACCGTGTGACTTCTGAGCAGCTTCCTCATCTTTCTTTCCGTTGACTTGTAGCCTTCCCGATAGAGTTTCTCAAATTCGGCATCCTCTTTGTGTTCCGGGTTCGCCCACAGATTAACGTCCGGAGTAAAATCATCTTCCACTTTCCGTTTGAGTTCGACGGTACCCATGTAATCAGCGGCTATCAGGACATACATTGAGCTCATGAATGGGGGTCTGCCCTTTTCCGAGAGGGTGTCGAGCAGGATATCGAATTCCGATTTGCGGTCTTTAACCGGTGTGGCGGTCCCCTGGATATTCTGATTGCTGATGAATAGCTCTTTGTCAATCTTAACCGGCCCCAGAAAGGGTACCAGGGCGAGCGAGCCCATCAGTTCCCTTGTATGTGTAACAGGCAGCACCTTCTCCTCTGCCGTTTCGAGCTTGTAAAGGCTGGTATAGCAGGGTATCGGCAGGGTAGTCCCCTTCAGGAAATCATAGTTGGGGGACAGGAACTTCTCGATCTTCTTCGGGTCCTCAATGGCCAGATTTTTGCTCGAGGTGGCCGATCGGACCAGTGTGTAGAAATCGCTAAGCACCCGGTAGGTGCTGTTCCGCCGCATGATACCCTTGTGCATCTCATAGAAGTCGAGTGAGAAGAGGTTGATGATGGTGTTGAATTGTTCTCTGAAAAACGCCTTGGTCTTTTCGATGCCGTGAAATGCGTAATAAGTGGCCACGAGTCCGGCCGTTCCCGTGAAGACGAGTTTGGAAGGTTTGCCGATCTCCTTTTCCAGATAGTCCAGTGCGCCAATGGTCCGGAGCGCGTTGGCGTTGTTTCCGTTGAGGTAGACAGAATAGTTAATAATCGTTCAACTCCTTCCTGAAATCATCGAGCAGCTCTTTGGCTGAGGCGATGATCTCTTTTTGTTGATCAAACCGGTACCAGTCGTAGTTCAGATTTGGAAACCGCACCTTTATCTCGGCCTTTTCCAGTTCATTGGTGACCAGTCGTTCCTGTTTCAGCTGATTCACATAGGCCATCAGGTCGAGGGCGTTCTTATACTTTGTCTTTCTCACATTCTTGCTGATATCCACGGCGATAACATGCTCGGCTCCGAGATCCAAACATTGCTGAACGGGAACCGGGCAGATAACGCCGCCGTCTATGAAATGGGTCCCGCCGAGCCTTGTCGGCGCGAAAGTGCCGGGAACGGAGGCGCTGGCGCAGACAGCATCAACAATGTATCCCGTTGTTATCATTCTGGATTGGCTTTTGGCGATATCAGTGGCCACAATACCGAGCTTGATTTGAGTGTCGTCGAAAGTGGCATCGCCGAAGATGGGCATCACCATCTCGTATAGGAAATCCTCGGGCATCACCGCTCTCTTCATGGCCGTTTTTCTCGCAATATTCAAACTCTCCGAGAGAGAGCTCCCCTCAACCATTCCGAGTAGCTGGTCTATCTTCTCTTTGTTTTTGCTTGTGAAAAGATATGTTAGTTTTTTGACTTTACGGCTGTCTGCATGAAGTGCATAAGCCGCTCCGATGACCGAGCCGATGCTCGAGCCGGTAATCGCCGTCAGGTTTATTCCGTTTTCCTCGATGATATCGAGCAGAGGCACATGTGCATATCCCCGTGCTCCCCCACTCCCAAGCGCTAATCCCCATTTGTATTCAGACAATTTCGAAATCCACCTCTCCTCTGACGTAGTCAATGTTCTTGACTCTTACCTTGAGGATATCCCCAAGTTTGTAGACTTTTTTGGTTCTCTCCCCGATGAGCATGTTCTTGCTCTCGTCGTAGACAAAGAAATCGTTCAGCGTTGAGATGTGAATCAGACCGGGGATCATCTTCTCTTTGACCTCGACAAAAATGCCGAATTTTCCGACGTTTGTTACAACAACCTCAAAGACTTCCGACTGGTTCTGTGCCACATAGTCGACCTTTTTCAGACCGATGAGATCCCATTCGGACTCGTTGGCAACCCGTTCCTTCTGAGAACAGTGCTTGGCTATCTCCGGCAGACGGCTTTCCCAGTATTTGAGCCGCTGGTCGCTGAAGACCCTGGCATCAAGATACTCTTTTAAGAGCCTGTGGACCACCAGATCGGGATAACGTCTGATCGGGGATGTGAAATGGGTGTAGGCCGTTGAGGCGAGACCGTAATGGCCCACGTTACTCTCATCGTATATGGCCCGTTTCATCGTTCTCACCACAAGGCGCTCCACGCTGTTTTTAAGTGGATGATTCTTCATACTCTCCAGTAGTTTTTGTATGGCAATCGGGTCAAGCTGGCGGGGCATCTCCTTTTCTATGCCGAGTGCCACGATGTAGTTTTTGAGCTGCTGAAGGGTTTCCGCATCCGGGTTCTCATGAATCCTGTACAGGAAGGGGAGATCGGCATCCTCAAAGATTGATGCCACCACTTCGTTGGCCTTGATCATAAACTCTTCGATCATGGATTCACCGATTCCGCGTTTTCGGGGAACGATGTCTTTTGTGTGGCCTGTTTTGTCAAGGATGATCTCAGCCTCGCCGCTCTCGATACCGATGATGGCCCCCCGCTGTTTCCGGTTCTCTTTGAGAACCCGGGCCAGTTCCTGCATTGTTTCGAGAGCCGTTAAAAGGCCCTTTGTTTTCCCCAAGCGGTTTTTGGCACCCGAATCACCCTCCATCAGATAGCGGTTGACAATCTTATACGTCAATCTCCTCCGGCTTCTGATGATCCCTTTGCTCGGTTCAAAGTCCACCACTTTCCCGTTTTTGTCGATCTCCATCTCAAGGCTTGTTGTGAGCCTGTTTCGATTCTGCTGAAGCGAGCAGATCCCGTTAGACAGTTTAACGGGGAGCATCGGGACAACCGTGTCTATTAGATAAACGCTGGTGGCTCTTTCAAAGGCCTCGTTGTCAATCGGTGTTCCGGGTCTCACGTAATTTGCGACATCCGCGATGTGAACGCCGAGTTTGAAATTCCCGTTTTTCAACTTCCTGATCGAAACGGCATCATCGAAATCTTTCGCCGATTCGCCGTCTATTGTGAATATGAGCTCGTTCCGGAAGTCCTTGCGCTTCTCGCCCTTCTTTCGAAAGACCTTGGAAGGGACATCCTCCGTCTGCTTTAAGACACTTGAGGGAAATTCCTCCGGGAAGGGGAGGCCGTGTTTCAGAATAACTGAGGGCAGATGCACCCGCGGGTCATCCACGTCACCGAGGACCCGGACAATCCGAACCTTCGGCGGGGTCTTCCGGCCCGGATAGGCAACGATGTTCCCGTAAACCTTGTCGCCCTGTTCAGCCCCTTTCAGATCGTTCTTCTTGTTCTTGACGATAACGGCAAACCGGTATCCAACACGCTTGTCATCGGGAACGATATAGTATCGCTTTCCCTCTTTAACGAGGATGCCCACAACTCTGGTGAGATTTCGTTTGACGACTTTTGTAACTCTGGCCCGCCGCCATTCTTTGTAATATCCCTCGGGCTTGATGGCGACTATGTCCCGGTGCATGGCGTCTTTTGCCACTTCGGGGAAGACGACGTACTCTTTCCCGTCATTGGCCTTGATGAAGGCCATCTTGCCGCTTCTGATGAATTCCAGCCTTCCCGTCAGTTGTTTGGCCTTTTCAGTTGTGTACCGATGTCTGGCATTCTTAAAGATCTTCTCCTCTGAGAGAAGCTCACTGATCCGTTCTCTGAATTCGCGCCGGTCCTTTTTGTTGCTGACACCGAAGTGTTTGTAGAGATCCTTTAGAATAACCGGCTCATAATCCGGTCTGTTCATGTATTCCAGAATGTCCTTTTTTGTTACGTTCATAATTTCACCTCAAAAACGGCATAGTTTCCCCGGATAGACGTATGAAAACGCTATACCTTCATTTTTCATTCTTTCTTCCGTTCTTCTCATCTTCTTCCTCAACATCTGTGTGTACCTGCTCGATATGTGATAGAGTATGAGTTTTCTCGGTTTGTTGACGACAACCCTTTCGAGGAGTTCCTCGAGTTCGGTGTGTTTGTCGCCTCTGCGATCCTCATTATCGAGAAAAGTACATTCATGCATCAGTTTGTCGGTGTTCTTCATGTGTCTGTCGTCTATTACATTGCCGTCTCCGCTGAGTGTCATAAGGCTGTGTGTGTACTCTTCTGTTATCTCTTCCTTGCCACGATCAGAGAGAATCTCCTTTATTGCTCTTTGTTCCAGACCTCTGAATTCAGACTTGAGCCTGTTCCGCCGCTCTCTGATCTGATAACCGAGGGCTGTCTCATTTTTCATATGATCCGTGGCAAAAGAGGTGATATATCGTCGGCCTCTACCCGCATCGAGCTTGATCTCCTCGCCCTCTTCGATCTCGTGGATGGATAAATCGTATTTCATCTTGCTGCCCGTTTTTTGTATAAAGTTGAGATAATCTCTGATCATCCCGGAACTCTTGTGATAGTAGATCTCCAATGGTTTCTCACGCTCACCCATTGCACTGCTCCGGGTGTTTAAAAAACCCCACAGACCGGAAATATGATCCGCATGACTGTGTGTCAGGAATATCCTTCTCACGGCGAATATCTTGTTGGTCAGCATGGTGCTGATCCCCTCACCGCAGTCGAAGAGTACTCTGTCCGGGGCATAGTAGATCCATGTGGAATACATGGCCTTTGAAAATGATAGTATCTCCAATGCTTTATCTCCTGTCTGTTATTCCTCTTCTTTCTCCAGTTTCAACTTGAGGGTACCTTTCACTCCGCCGGGAAGTTTCAATTTAACGTCGTAAGTCCCGATCTCTTTGAGCGGTCCATCCACCTGCACGAACTTCTTGCTGACCTTTTCCCCAAGATACTGGCTGAGCTTCTCCGCAATATCCTTGTTGGTGACGGATCCGAAGAGTTTGCCTTTCTCGCCCGCCTTGACCTTTATGACAAAGAACTCTTTCATGAGTTTTTCCAGTTTCTGACGGCTGCTCTGTTTTTCCTTCTGTTTGTGGCTTTTTTTGACCTTCTGCATATCCTTGATGTGTTTGGCTTCACCCTCGGTTGCCTCAACCGCCAGTTTTCTCGGGATCAGATAATTTCTGGCATACCCGTCTGCCACTGTCTTCGTTTCTCCGGCTTCTCCGAGTTTTGGGACATCTTGTTTCAATATTACTCTCATAGTCTTTCCCTCCATTTGTATTTTCTGTATATCGTCTGCTTGATTTCCTCATGGAAATTGAGTATGTCATCGATGCGGTCAATACTGCCTCTTTGATTTCTCTTAAGCTCAGACTCGACAATGTCAAATATCTGAGATAAACCGATTTTTTTGTTCAAAAAGAGCTCCACCGCAGCCTCGTTAGCAGCATTATACACTATTTTAAACGCGTTTTCCATATCGTATATCTCATAGACAAGGCGGATGGCCCGATGGTTTTCAATCTCAAGGTCTTTCAGTTTCAACTTATCTTTTACAATCCCCTCAAGGCCTAACCCAAGGCTCGCCCGTTCGGGACGGGTCAGAGAATAGGCAATGGGAATCCTCATATCCGGATGGCCCGAATGGATCTTGATGGTGCCGTCTTTCATCTCGACCAACGCATGTATATAACTCGTATAACAGAACATGGGAACGATCTGCTCTTTTTTTAACCCGAAGAGATGCTTCGCCTCGATAATCTCCAACCCCTTGTTGAAGAGGGTGGCAGAATCCACAGTTATCTTGGCTCCCATATCCCAGTTGGGATGCTTGAGAACATCTGTTACGGTCGCTTTTTTAAGGTCCCCGGGCGGCCATTCGCGCAGTGCGCCCCCCGAAGCGGTGATAATAACCCGTGATACAGCGTCGCGGGACTCATTTTCGAGTAGCTGGAAGACACCACTGTGCTCGCTGTCCACCGGGATTAACGCCACTCCTTTTTTCCGGGCGAGGTTGACGATAAACTCACCTGCCAGTACCAGAGATTCCTTGTTGGCGATGCAGACCCTCTTCGAGTTTTCGATTGCCGCCCGGGTGTATCTCAGACTCTCCCCGCCGCTTGATGCGATCACCGTGATATCCGGTCTGATATCCCGGATCAGACTGACAGAGTCGGGATAATACCGGATGTCTGAGGGTATATTCTCCAGCTCTCTTGAAAAGGCATAAGCCACCGGACGATGCGTCTCTATCTGCTGTTCGATAAGCGGATTGGTATTAGCAGACAACGCCACCGGCCTCAAATCCTGTTCGCTTTCCTTAAGACGCTTCAGCACATCAAGGGTCTGAGTTCCGATAGACCCGGTTGAGCCGATAACGGCAACGGTCCTGGCCATATTAATCCGGTTTTCCTTCCATGGCGGGGCACAACTTCTGAAAATCACACCAGGGGCATAATTTCGAGGGGGTTGGCGCAAACTCTCCTGTTTCGAGTGCCTTGTAGACCGGGAGTGATCGTTCCAACAGGTTCTTCTGAGTCTTGACGAAGACCTCCTCAGATACACGCTTTTCAACGATTCTGTCCGGTTCAAGATAATAATAAGCCGCTGAGAGCACCTTGAATCCCTGTGTGCTCATGAGCCACGCATAAGAAAAGAGCTGGATAAAATCCAGATAACGTTCGTTGAATTTCCCCGTCTTGTAATCAACCACCCTGAACCCTTCCGTTCCGTTCACAACGACTTTGTCGAACCGGTCAACACGACCGAGAAACGGGATACTCTCCTGCCCTTCTCCGGCGGGTGGTTTCAACTCCGCCTCGGCGAACTCCTCTCTCTGATCCGGGTCGGCGTTCATCGAGCTCTTGTAGAAGTTCTCGAGCATAACAAGCCCCCGCCGGCCGTACTCAGCCTCTGTCTTTTTATCTATTTCAAGCTCTCCGCTCTTTCGCAGCTTGTTTCTCTCTTTCTTCCATTCCTCTCTGAATATCTTCTGAAGCAGTTTAACCGTCCTTCTATCCCGGTTGTAATTGAAGAACAGATTCAACGATTCGTGGACGGTCTGTCCGAGAAGCAGAGCGGGGCTCTTTGATGTGGGATAGCGGTTGACATACTGATACTGAAATTTCAGCGGGCATTGTTCAAATGTGTTGATCTTGGAAAAGCTCATCTTCATCATTCTTCGCAAGGCTTAAACATCTCCCCTTCGCTGATCTTTCGGCCATTCTTTGCATCCATAAATGTCACAGGTTTCTTGGACGGGAGCTGCAGGGTCCCAACAAGCAGACAGCCATTTCCGCATTTAATCCAGGCCCCATCGTCGACTATCTTCAGAATCGTTCCAGGTACCTTTTTTTTGCTTTCAATTTGTATCTTGTCGTCTTCAGGTCCCATAGAATCCATGAGTTTGACGGTCTTCGCGTTCAAAATGGTCCGGGCACAGGGGATTGGGTCAAACGCCCTTATCTTATTATGAATCTCTCCGGCCTCCCGGTTCCAGTCGATGTAGAGCTCGTCCTTTTCTATCTTTCCGGCATAAGTGGCCTCGTCGTCGTTTTGCGATGTGAATGTCACCCGGTCTTGGGAGAGGTCTTTTAAAAAGGCGCATAATGCAGCCGATCCAGCTTCAACCAGTTTGTCATGGACCGTTTCAAGATTATCCCGTTTACCAATCGGAATCCGCTCTATCCTGGCCACATCTCCTGCATCGAGCTCGGGAACGATCTTCATGATCGAGACGCCCGTCTCAGTCTCGCCGTTCTCGATAGCCCTTTGGATTGGGGCAGCCCCCCGATATTTGGGCAGTATAGAGGCATGAACATTGTAAATGCCCATTGGCGGCAGAGTGATCACTTTCTTTTTCAGGATCTTACCAAATGCCACCACAACGATCACATCAGGATTGAGGGCTCTCAACGATTCAAAACCCTTTCTGAGATTAACCGACTTCGGCTGGAAAACCGGGATATCGTGTTTTTCGGCCGTCTTCTTTACCGGCGTCGGTCTTTTTCTGGAACCCCTGCCGGAGGCCTTGTCCGGCTGTGAGAAGACACCGACAACGTTGTACCTCTCTTTTACGAGTCTTTCGAGATGCAAAGCGGCAAAATCCGGAGTTCCCATGAAAACGATTCTCATCTCTTCTTTATTCATACACGCATACTGTCCTTTGCGATCTGTTTAATACTTTGGAGCCGCTTTTTCAAGAGGCGTCGTTTCAGTTTGCTGAGATGATCGATGAAGAGCACCCCGTTGAGATGGTCGGTCTCATGCTGGATAATCCTGGCCAGATAGCCGGTGACATCCTCCTCGTGTTCCTCTCCGGAGGGGTCCTGATAGCGGACTCTGATGGAGCCGGCCCTCTCAACGTTTTCAAACAAATCCGGGAAGGACAGGCACCCTTCCTCGGCGATATCCTTGTCGTCGGAAAATTCAATGATTTCCGGGTTGATATACGCCTTCCAGCCTTCTCGGGTACCGTCGTCTTCGATGAAGAGACTCTTTGAAACGCCCGCCTGTGGTCCTGCCAGCCCTGCACCATCCTCGGCGTACATGATCTCCACCATCTTTTCGATGAGCCGTTCCAGCTCATCGTCAAACTCTTCTATCTTCTCTGTCTTTTTTCTCAAGACAGGATCTCCGTAATACCTTAATGTCAAGTCCATTGTCATCTGCCTTTCTTCAGTTCTTCGTACCATCTGTTATCGTTCATAAATATTGTCAGCGGTGATATCGAGACATAGTCGTGTTCAATAGCCACCCAGTCGTTGTCCTCGGGCAGCTTTTCTTTCTTAATATTCCCCATCAGCCAGTAATAGTAATTGCCATAGGGATCCTCTCTCTTTTCATAATAGTCGTCAAACCGTCTTGAACTTTGCCGGGTGATTTTGTACCCCTTTAATTCCTCATATGGTATTGACGGAACATTGATGTTCAATGCTCCAAGATTTGGAACCGTCCGGATATCAAATTCCTTGAGATATTTGACGAGAAATGCCGCCGCTGTTTCAAAATAGGGATCATGCGGGTCGATACTCGAAATGGCGACTGCCGGGTATCCCATGATCGATGCCTCCAAAGCACCTGAAACAGTCCCCGAATAAGGAATGTCAGTCCCAAGATTAGCTCCCCGGTTGATGCCGGAGACAACCAGGTCAACTTTTTCCGAGGCGAGCTCCAGGACGCCAATCTTGACGCTGTCAGCAGGGGTTCCGGTTACACCGTACCCGAAAAACCCCCCGTCTTTCTCGATCTCTTTCACCCATATCGGCCTTCTCAGGGTGATGGCATGGCCGGTGGCGCTCTTCTCCGTTTCCGGTGCTGCAACAGTTACACTGTGACCGGATTGCATTAGCACTTTTTTCAAAACGGCAATCCCCTCGGCTTTGACACCATCGTCGTTGGTTATCAGTATATTCAAAACGATCATTCCCTTTTTTCTTATAAATGCAGTAAACTACCATGAGAATTATAACACGTGTTTTTAAGAAAGACCAATCTGTTCTATTTTCATTTGTCATAACATCCTTCTGTTTGACAGACAAGTTGAATTGTAGTACCGAGAGCATCTAATATGATATAATAAACAATGACAAATTTTAGCTTTCAATTCTTTTTATCGTGAAAGATCTTATTTTATTTGCTGTGTTAACGATGTCTTTTATAGAACACTATACTTCATACCTATTGAAAACTTTTCCAAACCAAAACAACCATGGAGGTGAAAGCGTGGAACCTGAAGAAGGTATCTATTTGACATTCCGATTGGGCCAGGAAACATACGGGATCCCCATTCTCAAAGTGAGAGAAATCATCGGGATGATGGAGATCACAGAAGTTCCCCGGATGCCGGATTTTATTAAAGGGGTCATCAATCTTCGCGGGAAGATCATTCCGTTAATGGATCTGAGATTGAAATTCGGGCTTGAAGAAATGGAATACACGGACCGGACCGTCTTCATCGTATTGGAGATCAAACTGGACGACGAAAGAGGAAAAGAGATGGGTGTTGTCGTTGACTCTGCATCCGAAGTCATCAAGATAGAGGACACCGAGATTGAACCGCCTCCGAGATACGGTGTTGAGGTTGAAAACGACTTCATTGTCGGCATGGCAAAACACGAGAAAAAGGTGATCATGCTGCTCGACATCGAGCGGGTTATAACGGAGAAAGAGCTTGAATTTCTTTCAGAAAAGGTAAAGGGGTGATCTTAATGATGATGAATATGAAACTAAGTACCAAGATCTGGCTGGGATTTATACTGCTTGTGGCCATTATCGCTGTGGTGGGATTCATGTCCTGGAACGGCATAACAAATTCACAACAGAAAGTCGATACAGCAGATGACGCGGGCGATATCGTTCAACTGACGTTAAGGGCGAAGATCAACAGACTGGACTATCTGAACAGTAAAGATTCGAGCGCCAAACAGTCGGTTGACAGAATATTGCAAGATACCTACAAACTACTGGATGAGACAAAGGGAAAGCTGAACGACACCGTCGACCGGAACAGAATCGATCAGGTGAAACGGCTCTTCCAGGATTACGAATCCAAGTTCAACGATTATGCGGATAATTATAACAACGCCATTGTACCCACCCGGCAGACGATGGAGAACGAGGCCAATGAATTTGTGAAACTGGCCGAGCAGATGGCGGCCAAACAGGAACAGGATATGATCAATGCCATTGAGAGCAATGCCGATGCTGCTGCCATTGAAAAAGAATACCAGAAAGTGCGGGATGCCAATGAATTGAAGGAACTCGCACTCATCGCCAGAAGAATCGAAAAGGATTTCCAGCTCACCCATGAGAATACTTTTATAACCGAGATGGAAGCTCATATGGAGAAGATTTTCAGCAAAATCTCAGAGGCGAAAGCCAGACTTCAGCTCCAGTCCGACCGGGATCTCTATACCAACATCGAGAACAACGGCCGGGAATACCAGCAGGCATTTGAGAGGAACACCGAGGCCTATCAAAAAGGGGTTGATCTCTTTGATGAGCTGGATTCTGCCGGGGCAGATGTTCTCAGCTCCATCGAGCAGTTAAGTACGGATCAGGAATCAGAGATGGAATCGGTTCAGAGCAGTACGATCTTGCTGGTGCTTGTACTTTCGATCGTTGGTGTTGTTGTCGGATTAGTCGTGGCCTACTTTGTCATCAGCAGTATCGTGGGGCCGTTGAGAAAGATCACCGACGAACTGGATGACGGGGCGGAGCAGGTTGCATCCGCTTCAGAACAGCTGTCATCGGCAAGTCAACAGCTGGCTGAGGGGAGTTCCGAGCAGGCCTCATCACTAGAGGAGACCTCGGCCACGTTGAACGAGTCCAACTCGATGATCCAACAGACCAACAACAACACCGAGAAGGCTTCAGAGATGTCAGAAAATGCGGACAAGGCCTCCTCAAAAGGCCGTGAGGAAATGCAGGAAATGATGAACTCCATGCAGCAGATCAAGGACTCGAGCGATGAGATATCCAAGATCATCAAAGTCATTGACGACATCGCCTTCCAGACCAACATCCTCTCACTTAACGCCGCGGTTGAAGCCGCCAGAGCCGGAGAGGCCGGCGCCGGATTTGCCGTTGTGGCCGAAGAGGTCAGAAACCTGGCTCAGAGAAGCGCCAAAGCGGCACAGGATACCACAGATATCATTGAAAAGAATATCCAGCTCTCCGAAAAAGGGGTCGATGTTGCCAAAAGAGTTCAGGAATCCCTGGTGGAGATCAACGATCAATCGGCAAGCCTCAGTAAGCTCATTGACGAGATAAACGCCGCCAGCAAAGAACAGGCCCAGGGCATTTCCCAGATCAACGAAGCGGTTAGCCAGATGGAACAGGTCACCCAGCAGAACGCCGCAAATGCAGAAGAGACCGCCAGCTCCTCTGAAGAAATGAGTGCCCAGGCAGAGAGCTTGAATGACATTGTGTCCAGACTGAACATGATCATGAAAGGTAATGACGATCAATCAGCTGGCAACAGAAGCGGAGGATCATCCGGATTTTCCGGAGGTGGAACCGCGAAGAACAGAAAAACAACCGGTCAGTCACAGGGCAACAAGAGAAACGCTCAATTGAGCAGCGGTCAGCGAAAAAGCTCGGGGTCACAGATGCAAAAATCAGGAAAACAGACACATGCCGTCGACCCGGAGAATGTCATACCACTGGAGGATGACAGTCAGGACTTCTAAATCCACCCAATAAATAAAATTAAAGGCAAGCGTTATGATATGAGGCGTACAGAGATGTACGCCTCTTTTCCTGTTGTTTGTAGCTTCTTCTCTCATAAACTCAATCCGTTTACTTTAAGAAGAATATGATTTGCAACGACAAAATTGTTACATTTGATAGCTTGACAGTTTAAGAACTGAGGTGTATAATATTATTGAAAATACACCAGTCTATAACGGCTATTTAATGTTGAGGGGGAATGAAATGACACACATCATAAATAAGCTTTTAACCTTAAAAAAACGCTTCCAGGATCAAACACCCCGTTTCAACGGGACTTCCGAGATGATCATTGACGATGAAACAGGCTATAGCCTGACCCCGGACAGCGAGCAACCCTGTCCACTATTCGAACCTCTGAAAAGAATGAACGTTAACACCTATTGGGTCAGTGATGGAAATGGCTACTATGTGGGGATCGTCCTTGATGACATCTTCTATGAAAAAGTAAAAGACATTAATCAGCTGAAAGACGTCAAAGAAAAGAAACTCAGGAACATCAAACTCTTCCACAAAGACGGCGAGATCAAAGCCCTTTCCTATCGATGCGTCTCCGACCATGCTTTTCTCTGGTCTCGCCACAGCTCCTCCGGCCCGGAGTGAAAAAAGCAATCAAACAGCCGCCATTGGCACTTTTTCGATCATCTGCTTAGCTTGGGACAATAGAAATCATAGAAAATCA
>CAZVWW010000023.1:0-2612 GCA_964631265.1 uncultured Thermotogaceae bacterium | reverse complement strand
TGTCCCCTTGATTTTGTCCCTGTGTAAAGATTTGGAAACACCCAAGAGAGTCGGAGCGAGGACCGGCATATTCTTGACAAATCAGCACTCGAATGTTATGATATAAGAAGTTAGCACTCATGTGTTAAGAGTGCTAAATCGGAGGGTGCAGCTATGACAAACGATCTGACAAAACGACAGGAAACCATACTCTACGCTATTGTACAGGAGTTCATCACGCTGAAAAAACCGGTCAGTTCAAAGAAGATACTGGACATCACCAACCTGGATTGCAGCAGTGCAACAGTCCGAAGCGAGATGAAGAGACTGGAGAGTATGGCCTATATCTTTCAGCCCTATACATCCGCCGGTAGAATCCCGTCGGATAAGGGGTATCGTTTTTACGTGAACTGCCTGAAAGGGTTGCGGGATACCCCCGAGATCGAAAAAAGCGAGATAACACTATTGGATAATTTTAAATACAGCAACATCGATGAATTGATTAAACAGTTTACGGTCTTTCTCTCAAGATGGATGAACGGGCTTGCGATCGTTGAAAAGCCTTTCATCGACAGATTGCGGATCAACAAGATATCGCTGTCCAACATCTTTTTAAACTATTGGGTGGTTGTTGTGATCACCAACATGGGCATATCAGAGACATTCATCGTTCCCATGGATGAAAAATATCCCATGAAGGATTTTGAGGGCTATCTCTCTGACAAACTCCATGGTTTAAGTCTCAGTGAGCTCAAAGAGCTCCTCGAACAGATGGATCTGCCCGAATTCTCATGGTATTATCCCGATGTGGAGCATGTCTTCACCTTTTTGTCTCAGATGGTCAACAGAACCGTCCGGAACCGGTTTGAAAAGTACGGATTCGAGCTGCTGGTTCAGGATGAAACGCTTTCACAGGAAGATTTGAAAGGCTGCCTGCTTTATACAGAGGATGACCGGAAGATCGTTGAGCTCCTGAACATCTTTCAGGACAGCGAGGATCTAAAAGTCAACATCGGAAGCGAGAACAGAAAAGAGGACCTCGAGGGCTTTTCCGTCTTTTTCAAGGATTACAGCGGGGGCTCTCAAAAACTCGGTAGGATGATGGTCCTCACATCAAAGACCACAGACTATCTCCAGAACCTGAAGGGGATACAATACGTGGGAAACAGGTTGTCCGAATATCTGACCAGAATAATGAATTTTAACGATTAAAATACAGGAGGTGTAAAGGTTGAAAAGCACGATGGATAAGGTCCAGAACTTAGAGGAAGAAGTCAATACGTTAAAAAAAGAAGTCCATAGATTGACGGAGATAGAGGAATACGCCCACAGACTCAAATCAGATTTTGAGCATTTTAAACAGGTCACAAAAAGAGAAAACCAGAGGGTGTACGCATCTGCGAATGAATCGCTTTTAAATAAGATGATCCCGGTGATCACCAATTTCGAGCGGGCGTTGAAGTATATGGATATCGAAAATCCGCCCAAAGAGGTTGAGATGATCATTAAAGGTGTTCAGATGATCTATCAGTCCTTTATTAACACGCTTGAGAGCGAAGGCCTGAGAAAGATTGATGCCACCCCCGGAGAAAAATACGACCCGTTCGAACAGGAGATCGCAGATAAGGTGCCAAGTGCTGACAAAGAAGAACACACGATACTTGAAGTCGTTGAAAACGGTTATAAATTCAACGAAAAAGTTTTAAAACCTGTCAGGGTAAAGGTTACCGTCTTGCCCGGAGAAGACGACAGCAGTAAAAAAACAGGTGAAGAATAATTTGGCTGTTTTAAAACCGAATTGTTGAAAGAAGGGTTAATATGGCAAAAAAAGATTATTATGAGATATTAGGCGTCTCAAAAAACGCCACACAGGATGAGTTAAAAAAGGCCTATCGAAAACTGATCAAAAAATGGCACCCCGATCTTCACAAGGACGACCGGGAAGAGGCTGAGAAGAAGTTCAAAGATATCAGTGAGGCCTATGAGGTCCTGAGCGATACTGAAAAGCGGGCCATGTACGATAAATACGGTTTTGTCGGTGATCAGGTTCCGCCCGGATATGGTGGCGGTGCCGGTTATGGCGGAACAAGAAGAACCGCCGGCGGTTCACCGTTTGATGATTTCTTCGGACAGGGTTTCGGAGGATTTGAAGACATCTTCGATGCCTTTTTCGGCGGCGGTGCCGGGCAGCGGACCCAGGGAAGAAGAAGCCGCTCAGGCGGTAAAAGCGGTGAGGATATCGCCGTCAATGTAAGAGTCGATCTATCCGAGGTCCTGAACGGTGTAGAAAAAGAGATCAACTATGAAAGATATTCTAAATGCGAAAAATGCAACGGAACCGGTGCCAAGAACGGGACAGCCTTCAAAACCTGCCCGCAGTGCGGCGGAAGAGGTGCCGTTGTTCAGGAATCCAGGACATTCTTCGGCAACATTCAAACAACAACGACCTGTCCGAGATGCCACGGAACCGGGAAGGCCGTGGAACAGAGATGCGAAGTCTGTTCCGGTGCCGGCCGTATAAAAGAGAAGAAGAAGATCAAGGTTAAGATACCCGCCGGCGCAACGGATGGCTTGAAACTCAGAGTTGCCTCAGCCGGAAATGCCGGAACCGGCGGCGGACCAAACGGCGATCT
>CAZVWW010000022.1:0-25210 GCA_964631265.1 uncultured Thermotogaceae bacterium | reverse complement strand
CGTCATCAATATCGTTTTAGCACTTATGCATCCTGCGAGGAATGCAACGCTTTAGATTAGAGTTGATTGATAACGCAAATAAAAGGCACGGCGATAAGCCGTGCCTTTTATATGTCATGGTTGTTCTATTTTAAAATCTCTATTACAAAAGCTCTATGTTATTCTCCCTACACGCCTCTATCATTTCCCCGGGCCATATGGAGGATTGGACTTCGCCGATATGCGCCTTCTGCAGGAAGAACATGCAGATCCTTGACTGGCCGATGCCCCCGCCAACTGTCTGGGGGAGTTTTCCGGATAACAGATCGCTGTGGAAGGGCAGCTCCAGCCTGTCCTGACAGCCTTCTACTTCAAGCTGGTTTTTCAAACTCTCAGGATTCACACGGATACCCATTGATGACAGCTCAAAGGCCCTGTCCAGTACGGGGTAATAGAAGATGATATCCCCGTTGAGTTCCCAGTCGTCGTAATCAGGCGCCCTGCCGTCGTGTTTTTCTCCCGATTGAAGCCTTTTACCGATCTTCATGAGAAAGACCGCCTTTTTTTCCCTGGCAATCTTGTCCTCACGCTCTTTCGGGGATAATCCGGGATATCTGTCTTCGAGCTCCTGGGTGGTGATAAAGGTGATCTCCTCGGGCAGGAAAGCGTCGTCAAGTTCTTTGTATTCATAGGTGATGAAGTTCTCGGTGTTCTTAAAGACACGATAAATCCTCCGGACGATCTCTTTCAGCTTCTCCGGTGTCCTGTCTTCGGGACGGATGATCTTTTCCCAGTCCCATTGATCAACGTAAACCGAGTGGAGATTGTCAAGTTCTTCCTCTTTTCGGATCGCGTTCATGTCGGTGTACAACCCCTGCCCCGTGGAGAAAGCATATCTTTGAAGGGCATATCGCTTCCATTTTGCCAGGGAATGGACGATTTCAACATAGCTTGTGCCGTCTTTGATATTAAATGATACCGGATGTTCAATGCCGTTTAGATTGTCGTTCAATCCGGTTTCCGGCTGAACAAAGAGTGGTGCGGATACACGTGTAAGGTGTAGTTCGTAAGTCAGTGCTCTTTCAAAGTAATCCTTGAGTTTCTTGATGGCCACTTCTGTTTCCATGAGTCCCAGTTTGCTTCTGTAATCATCAGGTACGATTAATTTCCCATCAAACCCTCTCCTTTTTGTTTTGAGTTGGATTAATATACCACATATCATTAAAAAAATCAAACCGCAGGAGGGAGGGTGATTTTTTCGGGTGACTTGACCTTTGGGTTTTATCATGGTATAATCCTCGGCGTTGGAGAGATGGCCGAGCGGTCGAAGGCGCGCGCCTGGAGAGTGCGTTTAGGTTTTTACCTAACGTGGGTTCAAATCCCACTCTCTCCGCCATACATAAACCGGACTGAAAAGTCCGGTTTTTTGATTATTTATAACATGGGCTAATATGGTTAAAACGGAAGGGATATTTGTTGCGTCATTCTTCGGTTTCTTCCGGCGATATCACCTGAAGGATTTCCAGAAGGTAGTCATTTTCAAACGGGCCGATAACGTTGATTTCAACGTTTTCGTCCGTGTGCTGCACCATGTTGTATTCTTCCGGAACCTTTCCGAAGATTGACTTCGAATCCATCCGGACGGGTTTGTTCTTGTGTTTTACAATCACAATGGCCAGAGACTTTTTCTCTTTTTCAGTGATTTCCACCGTCAAAAACATGGCCCTTGCATCGGTAAATTCCACCAGATCCGTATTCTGAAGTTTGTAATTTGATAGGATCGGATCGAGGTATGGCTCGAAATCACTGAGTATCTTTTCATCAAGGTCCTCTTGAGTGCTTTCTTCCACCACAGCGGTGGAATCCACAGTGGGGGTTGTCTCTGTCGATGTGGCTGTTTCGGTATATAAGGGGATATCCTCATACCACTTGATCTGATTATTAAAAGACGACGGCTCCCCGCTGTTGAGATTGTCATATATCATGACGGTCAGATTTTTTTGGGTCTGTCTCTCTATTCGAATGAACTGCATGCTTTTTTTCAACACAATGGCGCGATAGGTCTGCTCTTCTGCTACTGCGTAGACATAAAACGCCGGGATCCCCGAGTATTGTATCTCAGATATATCAATGTCAAATTCAGTGGACTTTAATTCTTCAAGAAAGACATCTTCAAGGTCTTTTAACTTGTTTTTCAGAGGATACTTCGAGCCGTTCTGAATGATGTACCCGTTTCTGTTCAATCGATACCAGGTGACTCTGTAAGGCATCTTAAGAGAGACAATCTTGTTGCTGCCGTTTCTCATAACAAACTCATACCGGTAGCGGTAGGACTCACCGGTTTCCATCAATATCCTCGTCCCGGTAACACAACTGTTCTCATAACTTTCGAGAACCCTTTCAACAAGGAGCTCCGGATTGTTTTTCAGGATATTAAATTCTTCTGGATTATTAGTTTCAATGGTATTATTACCGCTGTCTGCCATTACTGATGAAAGAAGAAAAACTGATAACAAAAGAGCTACAAAAAACTTATATCTATTTTCAAGGGGCAACCCGATCACCTGCTTGGGTATCAACCGTTATCTTTTTTACTTTTCGCTGTCGTTGAGAAGGTTATAGATCCTGTCTGTTTCTATCTCAAGTTGATTTTGTTTTTGATTCGTTGAAGCGCTCTTAGGGTTGAGATTCTGTTCTTTTTCGTTTTTAGAAGCTGTGTTGAGCATCTCAACACTCTTGTTGACGATGGTTTCGTAACGTTGGTTGACTCTGTTAAAGTCGAAGTAAGTCTTGACGCCGAAAAAGCCTATGGCAAAGACCGCCACACCGGCCACTAACTGATAAGGGAGATTTCTTCTTCTCTTAACTTTTTTCATAAACTGTACCTTCCCCTTACCACTGGACTGATAAGTTGCCCGTATCCTCTGGTAATTGATCATACCTTTGTAGGACTTAAATAAATCCCTGCAACTCTCACATTCGCTCATATGCTCCCGAAATTCACGAATCTCCTGCGAGTTCATATCTTCATCCAAATATCGATCCAAATACGTTTCTCTGAACTCCTTACAATCCATGACCTGCCTCCTTTAAAGCTAAAAATCCTCTCCGATACTACTGTTTTTCAGTAGCTTCTT
This sequence comes from uncultured Thermotogaceae bacterium, assembly GCA_964631265.1. Taxonomy (GTDB): domain Bacteria; phylum Thermotogota; class Thermotogae; order MWEM01; family MWEM01; genus CAZVWW01. Next base: position 22,094 of record CAZVWW010000022.1, on the reverse strand, counting down.
CAATCTCTTTCTCGCGTAATAGAGCCTGCTTTTCACTGTGCCCAGGGGTTTGTCAACAACCTTGCTGATCTCCTCGTAATCAAGCCCTTCGATGTCGCGGAGTGTGATAAAAAGGCGGTCTTCCTCGGAAAGATCCTGCATAATCTCTCGAAACCTTTCGATCCTGATCTCACTGTTGACCTGATTCTCAACATCCACTTCCGCCTCCGGTTCACTAAATCCCGATTCTTCCCCCTCGTCGAAATCGGTAAATGTCTCAGACCTTCGGGCTTGTTTTTTTATCTGGTCTTTACAGACATTAACGGCTATCCTGTAAAGCCAGGTGGAAAAAGAAGATTGACCTTTAAAACGTTTGATACTTTTATAGACTCTTATGAATACTTCCTGGATAACATCTTCGACATCGTCAATGTTCAGATAGGATCTCGCAATCCCGCCGACGATTCCACTGTATTCATCATAAAGACGTTCGTATGCCCACATCTTCTTCTTTTTCAGGGCATTGACAAAACGTCTTTCATTCTCGCGTCTTTCCATCCCCTCGTTCGTGGAACCATTACTACCTTTGGAAAACACGAGGATTCCCCCCTACACATGTTTAGACTCAGTTTGATAGAAAAAGTTCAAAAACTTAACTAAACCAGTCGATTATCGCATCCGCAACTTTTTCCTTTTCGATATCGTTCACAACAACATGCGGACTCTCTTCTAAAACCAGTCTCTTTTTCTTCTTGGAACGGATACCCCCTTCGATCTGATCAGCAACTGACCAGGGGACTGTTTTGTCCCCCTTTGAGACAATCGTCAAACAATCTGATCCGACTCTTTCCAGTCTTTTCCTCGCCATCAGCTGGAGTTTCAAAAGGTCGGCAGCCTTTGAAGGCCAGTCATAATTCCAGTATTGCCGGGCAAGGGTGTTGAGATACTCTACGTCGAAGGTTTGCTCGCTGCTCTTTTTTATCTTCCTGGTAAACCATTTCAAAACGGGTGTAAGCCATATCTTCTTATTGTAATTGTCGATGGCTGGAGATGCCAATGCGATGCGTTTCGGGTTGAATAGACCGGCAAGTAGAATGGTCAGCAGCCCCCCCATGGATAAGCCGCAGATATACGTCTCTTCGCTTTTCTTCTGCAGGTATATATAGGCATCTGTCACCGTTCTGAGCCATTGTTTGTAATTACTGTTTAAAAAATCAACACTGTTCGTCCCGTGTCCGGGAAGCCTGGGAGTGTAGACTGAGAATCCGGCGTTGTGAAGTCTTTTACCAAGATAGAGCATGTCATGAGGTGAGCCGGTGTATCCATGAATAAGTAAGATTGAGGTCTTCGAACCTTTAAAAAACTTCGGTTCACATTCCTCCGACACGACCGTTGTGTTTCCAGGGATATTGTCAAACCACATTTGTTTACTCCACCTCTTCTTGATGTTCTCCGGCCAGTTTCACATAATGACCGGCATGCTCTTTGAGCTGATCGATGGAACCATCCAGTTCTTTTTTCACTTCAGCCGGCACTCCGGCCACCAGTTTGTTGGCCGGCACTTCGACCCCTTCTTTGACAAGTGATCCGGCAGCGACAACAGCCCCGCTTTTCACCCGGGCGCTGTTCAGGACGATTGCACCAATCCCGATCAACGAGCAATCATCGATCGTACAGCCATGTATAACGGCGTTATGGCCGACTGTCACGTTCTCCCCGATGATGGACGGCTTGCCGGTGTCGGTGTGTACGGTTGCATTATCCTGGATATTACTTGATGCCCCCACCCGGATCGGTGCCATATCCCCTCTGAGGACCGCCCCATACCAGACACTTGCATTTTCTTCTATGAGAACGTCTCCGATAATCACGGCGTTTGGGGCAACAAACGCCCCCTTGTGGATAACGGGTGATTTTCCTCTGTATTTTATCGTCATACTATGCCTCCTGTTTTTTTCTACAATCAACAACATGAAATGTATGGAGTTTGTTGTTCGGACTCTCTTCCCAGTGTATGCTGGTTTTGTCAGCAAAATCCCTTCCGAGAGGCCCCGCCTCAAGCCTTGCTCTTGCAGTGGCACTTCTGAATATCGACGGATTCGCCTTGACCTTCAGTTCGAGAGGTGCATCAACGAGTATCACCTCATCAACCGTCTCGATTTTCTTTAACCTTAAAACTATCTCATCCGTTATCCCGACCGGCGGCAACGGGCTTATGTTGATCAGAGCAATGTTCTTTTTCAAAGGACCCACGATCTTGACATTGGCGATGTCCGGTTTTATTCCGGTTTGGGAGAGGATATCGAGTAGAATCTCATTGGATAGACAGACACTGTGCCCATGATACCGGGGGACAGCCATCAGCTTTAACAGATGCTTGGCTTTACACCCCTCTCTGAATTTGGATTCTCCGATCTTAACCTCTTCCTCTTTGATCGAGTAATGGGTGAGAAACCTTCTTATCTCATCCTTTCCAATATCGAGAAAGGGCGCATAGATACCATTGAGCATCTTCATCCCGTAATCCCCCCAGCTGTCGGAGAGATTAGCGCCGGTTCCAACCAGTGTGTTTTTGTCTTTTATCGTTTTGCGGACCCCGGCAATCTTGACCTTTCTGGTGCACCGATTGCAGGCGGGTCCATTTTTCAGGACCTTTTCCTGAACCTGACGCATGTTGATGATCCTTAAACTTAATCTCAACTTCTCAGACAGGGTTAACACGTTTTCCAACGTTTTGGAGTATGTATAAGGCCCGTATATCACATGAACAAGCGTCACTTTATCTCTCTTCAATACGTCTGCAGAGATTGCAGCGAGAGCGGTTGAATCAAGACCGCCTGAGAATCCGATATTAAAAGCCGATTCACCGACCTGTTCTATTATATCATTTTGAATTCCTTTTAAAACAGCATCACTTTTTTTTGTATCATTCAACGAATACAGCACCCTCTGAAGGCGTTACACTGTAGAGTTCAAAATCAACCTTGTATCTCTCTTTGTATTCAGCAGCCACCCCTTCCAGATCCTCCCGGCAGAGAGTCTTATCGGCCAGCACAATCAGACTGCCGCCAAATCCCCCACCCATGATCCGGGCGCCGTTTACCTTTTCCATCTTAATGAACGCCTCAACAAGATAGTCAATCTCCCCGCAACTTACCTCGTAATGGTCCCGGAGGCTCTCGTGTGATTGCAGGAGTATCTCGCCGGCTTTGCTTTCCCAGCCTTTTTCAAGGGCCTGTCGGCATGCCAGTACCCGCTCGTTCTCTGTCAGGACGTGCAGTGAGCGTTTGTATTCCTCAGGCGTCAAGTGCTTTTTATTCTCTTCGAGCTCATCAATGCTGATTTCCCTGAAACTGCTTTTGTTAAGTTTTTTCAGGGCACTCTCACACTCTTCTCTTCTTTTGTTGTATTCGCCATCTCCAAGCGCATGCTTGACATTTGAATCGATGATAAAGAAACCGGAACTCTCGAGTTTCAGATCAACATATTGATGTTCCATGGTCATCGTATCCAGAAAGACCGCCTTCCCCGCTTTCCCCATAACGGAGATAAACTGGTCCATTATGCCGCATTTCACACCGACAAAATCGTTCTCAATCTGCTGCGCCAGGCGATAAATCCTTTCCTCTTCCATCTCCAACCCCATATACCCGTTTATCGCCATCAGCGTGGCCACTTCAATAGCGGCGCTGCTCGACAAACCGGCTCCAAGGGGGACAGTTGATTCTATGTGGAGTTCAACGGGCGGGATATTCATGTTGAACTCCCGAGTCAGAAAGAAGATGGCACCCTTTACATAGTCCGTCCAGTCTCCACTTTTTTTGATTTCAACAGGTTGAAAGGCCTTTTCTTCGAAACCGCTGGAAGAGATGATGTATTTTTCACCACGGGATTCACGAATATGAACTTTTGTCGTTTTGTCAATGGCAAAGGGCATGATAAAACCGTCGTTGTAGTCAACGTGTTCACCGATTATATTAACCCGTCCGGGAGCCTGTCCATACAAGCATAACACCTCCGATATTGAATGGCTTGTTCTTACTATTTTACCATAGACTCATTTTTTCCAGACAATCCTCCCGTTTGACACGGTTTTTTTGATGTTAAAATCACTGGTAAACAACACAAAAGAGGCCTTTTCACCCTCGCGTATATGACCGGTACCGTTTTTCAACCCAAAATAATCCGAGACGTTGGATGTGAAGGGTTTCAAAGCCTGCTGAACCGGTAGACTGTGATCCAGAACCAGCTTTCTGAATGTCTTTAAAAGCGGATCCTCGCCCGCCCTTTCAATTGATACAAGCTGACCGTTGTCAAAGACCGGTTTACTGCCCCATGCATCCGTTGATATCAGTATCCGTTCAAGAGGGGTTTCCGAATTAACGATTGAAGAGAGGATCTCCGCCGTTTCGTCCCCGGCGGTAAAATCGATGTAGCCGTTGTAATCGTTGATCCAGAGTATACCGTCTTCCAGTAATTCTTCTGTCCGGTTAATGTGGGTTGGCAGGAATTGGGAGGCCGGTACATCATCTCTTTCCACACTCTTTTTTAAGACCTCGAGCCGGCAGTCGGAACCCCCGAGATGGACGATGATCTTCCCCGCCTTCCCGGCCAGCATGCCCGAAACTCGGGAATCAAGGCCCAGTCGTCTAAGCTCTACAGGAGAGATTCCTGAGCTTCTGTGATCGGCTATGGCAACTTCCCCGACCCCGATAAATTCAGGTATAAAGACAATATCGGTTTTAATGGAACCGGTCAGGCTCATCGGCGGATACGAATAGGACCCTGTCATGATATAAGTGTTGAGATTGGAATGGGTAAATTTTCGCGCCTGTCCCAGCAGCTCGGAATGTGTTCTTGTAACGGCATCCGTGCCAAGCAGGCCGATAACCGTGGTCGTTCCCACCTTAAAGAAGGCCTCCGGTTCTCCGGGGGTGGTTCTTGTGAAGAAGCCCCCCTCGCCACCGCCACCTATGATATGAACATGTCCGTCCACAAAACCGGGCACACATAACAAGCCGGAACAATCGTACGCCTCGTATTTAGCCAGATTGAAGTTGATATCCTTTTCGATTTTGATGATCTTGTCATCATAAACGAGGATATCACGGATCCCCAAAAGCTCAGGATCATAAAGTTCCATATTTCTGAATAATTTAAACCCTGTCATAACCCTCATCTCTTTTCTTCATTGAGTCTATCTCCTCATTGATCATTTCTGTAAATCTTTTCATCAGTTGTTTTGTGGTTTCACCGATGACAGGAAAATCTTTGTCCTTTATCTTTCTGACAGGCATTACCTGAGAGACGGTGCTGGCCAGGAATGCCTCATCAGCGCCATCTATCTCATCAAGAAAGACCCTTCTCTCCTCAACGGATATATCCATACGCCTGCACAGGTTGATAACCTTTTTCCGGGTGATTCCGGGAAGGATATTGTCCACCTCAGGGGTCACCACACGGTTGTCTTTGATCAGAAAATAGGTCGAACTGCCGCCCTCCGTGATGTATTTCCTGCCACGTTCATCTTTACGAAACATCATTGCATCATAGGCACCTGTGGAATAGGCAAAATTCTTTGCCATGACATTCGGCAGTAGATTGATGGTCTTGTGTTCACAGAGCTGATGACGCAGATCGGGATAGATAGAAAGCTTGACACCTTTTTGCCAGTTCTCTCTGTTGATCTTTCTCAACGGCAGACTCAAGATAAAAAAGGTCGGCTCGGGATGCTCAGGGTACGTATGATCCCGATATTCATCCGGCCCTCTTGTCAGTTCAATATAGAACTCCCCGTCCGGCAGGCGGTTCCTGCTGATGAGTGAATCGGCATATGAGTAGACGTCTTTCTCTGTATAATGAAAGGGGATGGAAAAGAACGCCGCGCTCTCCTTCATCCTGTTATAATGGTCTTTCAGGAAAACAGGCTGTCCTTCAAGGATCCGGACCACTTCAAAAAGTCCGTCGGCAAATGTCGTTCCTCTGTTCTCAATCCTTAGATGTTTCAAATCCTTTTCAACGAGTTCTCCATTCAGGACTGCAACCATGCCGATCAGCTCTAAAGGGTCGGATAGAGTTTGTTCTTTTCAGCTCTGAACCTTATGTAATCCGGGTTCTTGAGAAGGAAGCATGAATCCAGATCGTGATAGGTGAATGCCCCTGTCCCCGTTGCAAAGTGAACGCTCTGTGCGATGCCGATCCCGCCTTCTCCCATACAACCGATCATAAGCTTCAGGTCTGCGGTCTGCACGATCTCCACAATGGCCAAAGCATCGGAAATCCCGGATTTCATCAGCTTGATGTTGATAAAATCAGCACAATCTTCCTTGACAATTCTAAGGGCATCATATTTTGTCTTGATCGTTTCGTCCGCGCCAACGGGGTATTGACTGTTGTAGCGCACCAGTCTCAATCCATCAAAGTCATGCACATTGACCGGTTGCTCGAGGATTGCAATATCGACCCCGTTCTTATACATCGCATCGGAGAACTGAATGGCTTCTTTGGGTGAATACCCCAGATTGGCGTCAACAATGTATTTGGCTCCCTTCGTGGCTTCCGATACAGCAAGTACTCTATCGATATCACTCTTGAGATCTTCACCTATCTTTAGTTTTAATACACTGAACCCCTTTTCGCGGGCATCTTTGGCTCTCTCAACCGTTTTCTTAAGACTCGCGATACCGATTGTCATATCACTTTCAACAAAATCTTTCCTGCCGCCGAGGATCTCAAAGACCGGCATCTGTATCAGCTGGCTGAGGGCATCGAGGACAGAAAACTGCACACCGGCCTTCAAGCTGGGAGCAGTCCTCGAGAACTTATCGATTTCATCGAAGATCCTTTTATAATTTCTGACATCCATCCCTTTAATGAGCTCGAGTAGTGCCTCCCTGTACTGCCATAGGGCATCATAAACCTCTCCGTTGACACGGAACGACCGGGATGCCTGGCCGAGACCGACGATACCGTCATCGAGATGCAGCCGGATGGTTATGAGTTTTGTGCTGGTGGAAACATGACCGGTGATATGAAACGGTACCTCGTAGTCGTATTCCTCTTTGACAAATTCAATATCCTTAATAACGCTCATTGTGATTCCCCCTTTTCAGTCTCATCTGTTATTTCATCAAATGCAATAATCTCTTTAATAACTTCGCTGTGTTCCGATTCCACAGGTTCGAGCTCTGTTTCCATCTCCCCGGTCTGATTATCGTACGGATCATTCCGGATAAAGCGTTTGTCCGGTGACAAAGCCGCCATGAAAGAAGAAGCCGTTACCAGTCTGTACGCATCAAGATTGCCGAAATAAAACTCCCTGTATTCCGGTATGTCACGTCGTGCACCGCCAAATGAACAGTCCACAGGAAGCCAGCCATAGGGCTCCACATAAAAAAAGGCCCAGTCATGATTGCCGGGGAAGACAGGATTGGCATACCAGCCCGATTGCCATCTCGCCGGAATCTTGGCAATCCGGCACATGGTGATAAAGAGCAGGGCTTGCACACCGCAATCCCCGTGAAGGTTTAAGGCAGCGTACATTGTGAGATTCTCATAGAATTTGTACTCTTTCATATAGGAGTATTTCACGTTGAGTGTAATCCAGTCATATATCCTTTTGGCCGCCAGATAGGGATTCTTTTCATCGCCCGCGACTTCTTCTGTCAGATTCTTGAGATAAGGTGTGAAGACAATGTGTGGCAGCTCCTCCTTCAGATAGGCATTCATGTTCACCTTTAAAGGCCTGATGCTGTCGGGGTTGACATTGGAGACGATCTCGGTTATCCGGTATTCGAACTCTGCCATAAATTCGGCATCACGATGATTCTTCTTTGTCGAAAAGACCGTTCGCTGAGGGTGGCAGCTCCTTGAAACGCTGAAATGATCATCATCTGTCTTCAGACCGGAGGAGACTCTCTGCTGAATATCGGATTTCGGGAGCGGAAGCCAGCAACGCAGCTCTTCACCGGGGATTTTTTGGCCCTTAAGCCTTTTTGTTATTCTACCCCGAACACGATAGGCCTTTGGCGACTCCCCTCTTAGAAGTTCGTCCAACCTTTTATGCAGCAAACGCTCAGATTCCTCTCTCTTTTTTTTGGTCTCGTCGCGCTTTTTTTGATAAGCGGGATTTGAAAAACATAGATTGTCAACAAATCGTCTTTCGAAGATCCGCTTTCCTTCGTATTTTATAAAATCAAGTTCGTGATTTTCAACCAGTGATTTAAAGTCATCTTCTGAAAAGCCCTCAATGTCATCCTTTAATCTCCCGAGCGCTTCTTTTTCCGAGAAAGGGTAATTGGCCCGCATACGGTCTATTCTATAGATCTCGTATTCAAGTCGTTTTCTCAGCATCTCAGGCGGCTTCTTTTCCAGGAATTGTCCGCAGCGTTTCTTCGCTCCCTTAAAATCTCCTTCTATCTCCAGAATTTTTATCTCTTCGGGAATCGTTAAAGCGAGAAATTTCATTTTGTATTCCTCCCCCGTTTTTTGTCTTTCAAAAAATTCCGGCACATCCCGAACTTACAGGGGGACGTGCCGGTTTGATCTTTAACATTACTGATTCAATGGGAAATGACATTTTATAACATGTCCCGGCGTGATTTCCCGTGTCTCCGGAACAACCTGTTTACACTTCTCCTGAGCGAATCGGCATCTGGTGTGAAACCGGCAACCAGAGGGCGGATTAATCGGACTGGGGATTTCTCCCTTGGCGATGATCTTTTCCCGCTTCAGGAAGGGATCCGGTATAGGATTTGAATTCATCAGCAGTTCGGTATACGGATGGGCGGGATTCGTAAAGATCTCTTCCTTTTTGGCCATGTCAACGATCTCTCCAAGGTACATAACGGCAACGTAGTCCGCAATATAATCGACCACAGACAGATCATGTGTGATAAAGAGATAGGTCAGATTCTCACGCTGTCTGATATCTCTGAGCATCTTCAGCACCATCGCCTGTACGGAGACATCAAGTGCCGATGTCGGTTCGTCCAGCACGATGAACTCCGGTTCAAGCACGATTGACCGCGCAAAGGCGATCCGCTGCCGTTGTCCGCCTGAAAACTCATGGGGATAACGGAACATGTGCTCGTCCCTGAGCCCCACCTCGTTGAGGACTTTTCCGATCTTCTCCCTGATCTCCTCTTCACGGATGCCTTTGAAGTGGATCTTCATGCCTTCCCCGATGATACTCTTGACCAGTTTCTTGGGATGCAGGGAATTAAACGGATCCTGGAAGACGATCTGCATCCTTCTTCTGTATTCCATGAAATCCTTGTTGCTCAGGGCAAAGATATCCACATCATTCAACAGCACCTTGCCCCCCGTCGGCTCGATCAGCTTTAACAGCGTTCTGCCGAGGGTGGTCTTGCCCGAACCGGATTCGCCGACAACGGCGAAGGTACTCCCTTTGGGGACGTTGAAAGAGATATCATCCACAGCCCTGACGATCTTCTTTCTCGAAAAGACATTCTTCTTCAAGATAAAGTGCTTTTCCAAATTTTTAACTTCAAGGATATTGTTCTCCGGCATTATTTTTCACCGCCTTTTTCAGCGAATAGATGGCAGGCAACATGGTGTTCGTCTTCAACTTCCACGAATGGCGGTCTTTCCTTCTTGCAGATATCCATGGTATGTTGACATCTCTTGTGGAAACGACATCCGGGAGGCGGATCGACCAGGTCGGGAACGGTTCCCTTGATGGCCTGGAGTTCATCCGTCCGGCCGATTCTCGGCACGGCTTTCAGAAGCCCCTTTGTATAGGGATGCATTGGATTGCTGAAGAGTTTTTCCGTTGACGCGTATTCAGCTGAGTTTCCGGCATACATGACAAGGACTTTATCACAGAATTCAGCGATAACCCCCATATCATGGGATACCATCATGACCGCATTACCGAGCTCGCTCACCAGTCCATCGAGGAGCTCAAGTATCTGCGCCTGTATGGTGACATCAAGGGCGGATGTCGGTTCGTCGGCGATCAACAACTTCGGTTTGGGAGCCAGTCCCATCGCGATCATAACGCGCTGTGCCATTCCCCCGCTCAGCTCGTGCGGGAACATCCCCATGACCCGATCTGAATCCATGCCCACAAAATCCAGCATCTCCGCAGCGGCGGGATACTGCTTTTTAATCATACTCTTGTTCTTCTTTCCCAGAACCTCTGCAATCTGAAATCCGACATTCATCACCGGGTTCAAAGAAGAGTTCGGTTCCTGAAAGATCATCGAGATCTCGTTTCCCCTTAACTTTCTCATCTCCGATTCTCTGAGTTTCATCAGGTCCTTTCCCTCAAAGTAGATGTTGCCGCTTAATATTTTGCCCGGGTCTTCGATCAGTCTCATAACGGACCGTGATGTAACCGATTTTCCACAGCCTGTCTCTCCGACCACTCCAAGCCTTTCACCCTTGTTCATCCAGAATTCGACCCCGTTAAGCGCCTGAATGACTCCTCTGTACGTGTAAAAAACAACATTAAGATTACTGACATCTAATAGATTTCCTCTCATCTCCATACGATTACCTCCTTAACCTCGGGTCGAGCATGTCTCTGATACCATCACCCAAAAGGTTAAAACCAAGAACGATTAAAGCAATAGCGATACCCGGGAACGTGGAAATCCACCACTGGTCAATCAGAAAGGTTCTGCCATCACTGACCATGACACCCCATTCCGGACTGGGCGGCTGTGCTCCGAGTCCCAGAAATCCGAGACTGGCGGCAGTGATGATGATGGTTCCCATTCTCAGTGTTATCTGGACCAGCACAGGTGAAATACTCATGGGCAGGATATGCGAGAAGAGGATCCGGAAATTGCTGGCCCCCATGGACTTGATACTCTCAACATAGGGTTTCCCCTTTTCTCTGAGCGCTTCCGCTCTGGCGATTCGGGCATAAGGGGTCCAGTTTACAAGCGATATGGCGATGATCATATTGGCGAGATTCGGCCCGAGCATGGCTGCAAAGGCCATCGCAAGGACCAGCCTTGGAAAGGCGAGGAACATATCCGTTACCCGCATTAATATATCATCGAGTGCTCCTCCAAAATAGCCGGCGATAATACCGACAGACACCCCCAACAAACCACTGATCAGTGTGACAATGATGATAATCTGCATGGCGATTCTTGAACCGTACAATATCCTTGCCAGGATATCCCTTCCGAATTGATCAGTGCCAAACGGATGCTCCCAGCTGGGCGCTTGAAGTTTAATCTCAAGCTCCTGCGCGTTCGGATTATAGGGGGTCAACAGCGGGGCAAAGATTGCAACAAAGACAAAAGTCGCTATTATAACGGTTCCGATGATTGCAAGTGGATTTCTTCTCCACAGATACAATGTATGCTTCATATCCTCAAAATACGGCTTCATCAATTCAAGCCAACCGGCTTTTGCGGTTTTTTTAGCCATCAAATCACGTCCTCATCCTTGGATCTAAAAATGCGTAAAGTATGTCGACAATAAGATTTGCAAGCGAATAAACAAATGCGATATACAACGTACCGCCCATGACGGAGTTGTAATCAAGGGCAAGTAATCCGGCGGTGATATACCGTCCCAGTCCGGGTATCGAAAAGACTGTCTCCGTTAAAACGGCTCCTTCAAGCAGACTTCCAAATGTCAGCCCGATAATGGTGACGGTTGGAATAAGCGAATTTTTTAAGGCATGGCGGTTAATCACAACCCGCTTGCTCAGCCCCTTGGCCTTTGCCGTGGTGATAAATTCCTGTTTCATGACATCCAGCATACTCGACCTTGTCGTACGCGCAATGGAAGCAGTAGCGAGATAGCCCAGACAGAACGCCGGTAGTAGAAGGTGAAGCAATGCCTCTTTGAAAGCAGACCAGTTTCCGGTGATAAGCGAATCAACGAGATACATCCCCGTGATCTGTTCGGGCGGTGTTGTGAAGAATCCAAGTCTACCCGCTCCGGGCAGCCAGTCCAGTTTATAATAGAAAAGCAGCAGCAAAAGCAGCCCTGTCCAGAAAACCGGCATACTGACCCCGATAATGGAGAAGATCCTGGAAAAGTGATCAATCCACTTATTTCGATGTACTGCCGATAGAATCCCCAGTATCAGTCCCAACGTGATGGCGATGAGCATGGCAAAGATGGTTAACTCGAGCGTTGCGGGAAAATAGGTGTTGATATCCTCAATAACCGGGTTGTTTGTACGCAGGGACTCACCAAAGTCACCCACAACGGCCCCGCTCATAAAGTCTCCAAACTGAACGATTAACGGCCGGTTATACCCCAGCTTCTCTTCCATCCTCTCGATGACCTCATCAGGCGCATTCCCGCCCAACAAAGCTGTAACAGGGTCCGCCGGAATGACATGCGCGATGAAGAAAACGATACAGGCAACCCCGAATAAAACAATGACCATTAAAAAAAGTCTTTTGATGATATAACTCCAAATATTCATTTAGGCACCCCGATTTTAAAATCTCCCCGCAGGAAACACGGGGAGATTGAGTATTTTTTCAACAATCAGTACTATTTGGCAAATCCACCGAAATTCGTTCTCATGGAATAACCGAAGAATGAGTCGTATGCATTCTTGAGCTCTGATCGGACGCCCCAGAATTCAACCGACTGGTAGAACATGGCGAAAGGTCCATTGAGGAACCAGTATTCTGTCAGGTCCTCGTAGATCTGTTCACGTTTGGCAGGATTCGGTTCGAAACGTCCCTTTTCTGCAAGCATCGCCGCATAGTCATCGTACCAGGCACATCTCCATGCCAGCTGACCGGCTTCGTAACTTGCCATTGCCATTGCAAGGTTGTCGGCATCGGCGTAGTCATTACCCCAGCCGGCAACAACCATCTGATGGCCTTGTTCTCTGTACTTACCGTACATCTGTGACGCCTGCATGATAACAACTTCAGCATCGATACCAATCTTTGCGAGGTCTGCCTGAACCTTGGCGGCCTCTGCCTTTCTCGTCTCTCTCTGGTTGGTCATGACCTCAACTTCGAAACCGTCCGGGTAACCGGCCTCTGCGAGAAGCTCTTTGGCCTTTGCGAGATCCTGTTCGAAAGGATTCTGGTCAACATAACCGAAGTATCCCTTAGGCACAAAACCCTGTACCTTCAAGGCAAATCCGGCGTTGATATCCTCGATGATCTCGTCGTAGTCGATGGCGTATTTGATAGCAAGCCTTACCTTGGGATCCTGAAGCGGGCCCCATGAAGCGTTCATGGCAAGATACTCATTAGAATGGGCGGGTATCTCTATGATATCGATATTCTCTGTACCTCTCATCTCATCAACCTGTTGAGGTGCAAGATCCCAGGCCACATCGATATCGCCTTTTTCAAGAAGCAGTCTCTGTGTTGAGGATTCGGGAACATCTCTGAACATAATCCTCTTGAGATTAGGTGTTTCGCCGTAGTAGTTCTCGTTCCGGCTCATCGTGATCAATGTGTTTCTTTCCCATTTGTCAAGAACATACTGTCCGGCACCCGCACTGTGATCGGTGAGCCAGCCTTTACCCATGTCTCCGTCCACTTCATGCTCAAGTGCGACATCTTTGTTCACAACGCCGCCCCAGCTGTTGGTGAGGATACCGAGAACGATGTTTTCGGCATAAGGCTTGTCGAATGTGAGCGACATGGTCTTTCCGTCGATCAGCTTGATGGCCTCATCCATGTTATCCTGGTTGATTCCGACACTTTCAAGAAGCCATACAGAAGGGCTGCCGAGTTGCAGATAACGCTTATAACTCCAGACAACATCTTCCGCTGTTACAGGATCGCCGTTTGCGAATTTGGCATCTCTGAGATGGAAAGTAAAAGTCTTTCCGTCTTCAGAAATATCCCAACTCTTGGCAAGATCCGGTTTGATCTCCAATGCTTCATCCACATTTTCCCATTGAACAAGCATGGCGTATAATGCATTGACAACTCTTGCCGGCAGCACTTCATAACAGATCGCTGGATCCAGCGAGATAAAGATTTCCGTGCTTGCACCGATAACCAATGCATCGTCCGGCGTGTTTAACCGGGCGAAAGAACTCATTCCGAACAACATTGTGAAGACTAAGATCAGAACAACAGCAACGTTCAACTTTCTCATAAAAACACCTCCGTTAAAATTCCCCGTTAGGGGTTGGTTCTATGTTTTTAGTGCCTGATAGCCCCTTTTCTCTATTTCACTGACGCGTTTGACATTTTCCTTGGCTGTTTCTTTTTTATCCAGAGAGAGCATGTTGGTGATGATATGCATCAGGGCCATTGGCGAAGTGTATGAATTTAATCTCAGCAGTGAGCCTGTTTCACAGAGCAGAATGATAGACGCAAATTTGCCCACCGGGCAGGTGAGCGAATCTGTTATCAAACAGACCGGTAATCCGGTTTCATGGGCGCATTCGGCGACATAACTGGTCTCTTTTGAATACTCGGGAAATGTGAGTAAAACCATGGCATCTCCCTCTTCCATTAATTTAAGCGTCGGTGCAAATTCGGATATTGAACCTGTGATAACAAAGACCGGCTTTTGTATGACGCCCATGATGAGATATCTAAAGATATGCGAGAGATAGGAACTCAGTCCGAAGCCGGCTATGAAGACCCGGTTCGCATCTGTGATCATCTTCGCACATCCGAACAGTTCTCTTTCCGTTACCTGATCAAGGGTGGTGTTGATGTTCTTTAACTCGTTTTTCCTCAGTTCATTCATCTGTCTTTCCTTGGTCTTCTGGTCGAGCTGTGTCACTTCTATCTTCTCATACGGGCTTAATTCTTTCTTGATATCCTTCTGGACGGCCTTTTTAAAATCGTTAAACCCTCTAAATCCCACCAGTCTGGAAAACCTGACCAGCGAGGCCTTGCTGACACCAATCTCTTTACTGAGTTGATCGATTGTCAAAAACCCGATATCGGCTTTATGGTCAAGAAAGAACTCACCAATCTTTTTATTAACCGGTGTCATTTCATCTAATTTCCCTACCAACAATTCTTTAACCATGTCTTCTCCTCCGGGTATAAGATAAAAGCATTGAATTAAAACTTGAGTTTCTAAATTATAGCATATAGAAAGAATAATTTCAAATCGGGGCGGGAGAAATTTAATGATATAATTATGGCAAGACATCAACAATGATACCAAAATTCATAAAAAGGGAGAGGATGTAAGTGAAGCGGCTTTTATTATTGTTGTTCTTAGTAATACCGATCGCCAGTCTGTTCTCGTTCAACTGTGCATTGATGATAACCGGGGAGATCGGCGGAAACCCGATCTATGAAATGATGGCAAAAGGGGCCAAAGAAGCGGCCGAAGAGGGTGATTTCAATCTTAAGATTGTCGAAGGCGGTTACAACCCGGCCAAATGGGAACCCACTCTGATCAGTCTGGCAGCAACCGGACAATACGATGTGGTCGTTACTTTCACAGAGGGGATGCCCGAGAGTGTAGAAAAAGCGGCCGATATGTTCCCGAATCAAAAATTCATCCTCATCGACGGTATCGCCGGGAAACGGGAGAACGTCTTCTCCCTCGGATTTCATGATGAACAAATGGCCTATCTGGCGGGAGCCTTTGGTGCTTTGATTACCCGGGGGGAGCTGGCGCATGCCAATGATGCGAAAAAGATTGCATTAGTTGCCGGTGATATTTATCCGGCCATGACGGATCGAATGAAACCCGCTTATGAAAAGGCCGCGAGAGATCTTGATCCCGAAACAGAGGTCTTGTTCACAGTGGCCGGCAGCTGGTCTGATCCCACAAAGGGGCGGGACATTGCAGCGGCACTCTTTTCCCAGGGGGTTGATGTCATCTACAGTATAGCAGGCGGAACCTCCGTCGGTGTCATCAACGAGGCCAAAAAACAGGGAAAATACTGTATCGGAGTCGATTCCAACATCATCTCATTTGCACCTGACACAATCCTCGCCTGCACACTTAAAAATGCCGACATGACGATTAAGCAAGTCCTGCTGAAAGCGAGCAATGGGACGCTGGAATATGGAAAGGCAGAACGCTGGGGCGTAACAGAAGAAGCCATCGGCTTCACCTTTGACGATCCGAATTACAAACAAAATGTTCCCTCTGCGATTCAGGAAAGAATGCGTGAGATATTCGAACAAATCAAAAACGGGACAATCAAAATCTTGTAAAGATCTGAGGGACCGGATGCTTGAAATAGAAATGAAAGACATCAAAAAGACCTTTACAGTCAATAGTGCCCGTGCGTTAAAAGGGGTTAATCTTTGTATCAGCCCGGGATTGATTCACGGCCTGCTCGGTGAAAATGCCGCCGGCAAGAGCACCCTGATGAAGATCCTCTGCGGTGTTCATCACAAGGATTCGGGAGCTGTTATGATAAACGGGAAAGAAGCGGTTTTCAATACCCCGCGAGAGGCACTGGATAAAGGCATTGGTATGGTTTATCAGCATTTCAGGCTCATCGATGAACTCACCGTCTATGAAAATATCGTCCTTGGAAATGAGACGAAACCGCTCGCCCCTTTCAGAAAAAGGGCAGAAATCGCCAGAGTCAAAAGACTGCTCGACAATTTCAAGCTGAACATCCCCATTAACAGAAGAACAGGGAGTTTATCCGTTGGGCAAAAACAACTGGTGGAAATCATCAGAATGCTCTACAAACAAGTTAAAATTCTCATACTCGATGAACCGACAGCGGTCTTAAGCGAATTTGAAAGAATAAAACTCTTTGAAAGCCTCCATTACCTGAAAGAAAAGGGTATTGGAATCATCTTTATCACGCATAAACTCAACGAGGCCACAGCAATATGTGATGACATTACGGTATTGAAAAACGGCAGGAACGCCTATTTTACCACAAAGAAAACCTTTAATCACCGGCAGCTCTCACTGCATATGATGGGGTCCGGTATTCCCTCATATTCAAAACCCCAAACACCGATAACGCATCAAGAACAAGTTCTGAAAATCGAAAGCCTTTCCATGAAAAAGAGGGGGTATCACATCCTAAGGAACATTGATCTAATCATCAATTCACATGAGATAACCGGTATTGCAGCGCTTGCCGGAAACGGTCAGCTGCAGTTACTTGAAGCAACCTTCGGTACTCAAAAGAACTACTCAGGGGAGATAAACTATCTGGGTCGTAACATCAGGCACCTTTCAACTAAACAGTTGAGAGAACGGGGAATGAATTACATTCCCGAGGATCGACTCTTTCATGGCTCAGCACTGGGTGCCGGGCTCTACGAAAATATCGTCGCGGATACCGTTTTCTCATCCCCCTATTCCGGTTTTATGCTTTTGAAAAACGAAGTGATAAAAAAAAGAGCAACGCAACTCGTCGAGAGATACTCAGTGCATACCAAGGATATCACCCTGCCCATCGGCATGCTCTCAGGCGGCAACATCCAAAAAGCCATCATCGCCCGGGAAACAACCCCCCCGCCGACGCTTCTCCTCATCAATGAGCCGACAAGGGGACTTGATTCAAGATCGATTATTGATACATACAATCTGCTTGAAACCTTAAAACAGGAGGGAACGGCTCTTGTCATTGCGTCATCGGATGTGGATGAACTATTCAGGATTTCCGACAGAATGCTGGTCATGTTTGAAGGCAGAATTGTTTACGAGACGAAGAGAACAAATGGAAAATGGGGTCCGAATCAGATCAAAACAATCGTAAAAGAACATATGGCTGGAATCTTTGAAGCACATGACAGATACTATCTGAGAACCGGGAACAAATATGAAGCCTAAAAGAATCCTCATGCATCGTTTCCTCATCATCGGGTTTTCAATACTAACCGGGATCGTTATTATTCTCTTGACCAGTTCTAATCCTGAGGAGGCAATCAGTGCATTCTTTCTCACCCCCTTTTCCGGCAGCTACTTTTTCGGCAATATGCTGGCCGCCTCCATACCCCTTATCTTTACGGGTCTGGCCGCTTCAGTTGCCTTTAGAGCGGGGCTTTTCAACCTCGGGATAGAGGGCCAGGTTTATTTTGGTGCCCTGACTGGAACAATTACAGCACGCCATCTTCCTGAAATGGCCAAATTCCCGGCCATTCTGATAACGATGATCTCAGCAGCTTCAGCCGGTACACTTCTCACAGCGTTCTCGGCCTTTCTCAAGATCAGATGGGGCGTGACCGAACTCATATCAACACTACTCATCGGCTATTCGATGATTCATATTACCGATTTTTTCCTGGAGGATGTTTTCCTTGACCAAGACCTGGGGCTCATCGGAACAGAAAAGATCCAAGAGTCCCTCTTGTTTGAAAAGGTTCTCCCTCCTTCGGGTTTGAGCACCGCTGTTTTTCTCGCCTTTGGTTTTATCATAGCGCTTTATATCCTTCAGGAGAAGGGGAACTTTGGTTTAAAGGTCCGTTTTTATGCCGAAAACCCGATATTTTCAAGGTATATCGGTCTGAACTGTAACAGAATCGCCCTGCTGACAATGATTCTGAGCGGAGCTCTGGCCGGTCTGGCCGGCATAGTGGATATACTGGGCGTTCAGGAGAGGATGATAAGAGGTTTTTCAAGCCAGTACGGTTGGAACGGTATCGCCGTTGCACTGATATCGAAGAACAATCCGCTCTGGATCATCCCGGCCGCTTTTCTCTTTGCCTTTCTTGAGGCCGGTGCCGCCTCGGGTTCCATCTTTGCCGATCTGACCCCGGAGATATCGCGTATCATACAGGGCGTCATCTTCTATCTGGTAACCGCCTACGGTCTGATTGATTTTTTAAAGGAGAGGAGACGCAATGGAAACGCTCTTTCATGAAACCATCAGCTCGAGTACAATTATCACGCTCGGCGCTCTCGGCGGGCTGATGACTTCTCTGAGCGGAAAACTGAATATCGGACTGGAAGGACTCATCCTCATCTCGGCCTTTCTGTCGCCCTATTTCGCTCATATAACGGGAAGTGTTCTGGCGGGAACGGTGTTAAGCCTTACCATCACAGTCTGCTTCTCGGTTTTCATCTACCTGCTTCATGATCTATTCAAAGCCGATATCTTTATCACCGGACTGGCGACGAACCTTTTTGCAGCAGGGTTCACTGCCTTTTTATCCTCAACCCTGATGCATTCCAAAGGTACTGTCAGGTTTTCGGGATTTGAGACCGTCACCAGTTATGACCTTCCCCCGCTGTCAGAGATTCCCTTTATAGGCGTTCTCTTTCAACAACAGAATACATTTGACTATCTAACCGTTCTGTTAATTGTGTTGATGTATGTGCTGATCAAAAAAACAACATTCGGGTTGCACATCAAGGCAACCGGCCTGAACGAGCGAACGGCTGAAAGTGCGGGCATAAATCCGCGAAGAATGCATTACACGGCGTATGTCATCTGCGGACTTTTCTGTGGTCTTGCCGGAAGCGCTATGACACTCCCGCTGGGGGCCTTTGTCGGTGGTATGGCCGGCGGCAGGGGATGGATCGCCCTTGTTGCCGTTGTCCTGGGCAGAAATAATCCACTGGGAGTCTTTGCCGCTTCGATCATATTCGGCTTCTCGGCCGCTTTATCCAATCTTTTCCAGGTTAATACGTCCATCTCTCCAAAACTGCTCATGACTATTCCGTTCATGATCACACTTCTTGCCCTGATCCTCTATTCGGCAAAAAAACAAAAGGAAAAAGAAGAATGAACGGGTCCGGATATGATATATTAGTATATAGGCTTTTTCTCTTTAGCATCTTAGTCAGGCGGGTGAGAAAATGAAGAAAACACTAACACTCTTTATCCTCATCATCATAACATCGGTTGTCCTCTCTGCAGACATTGAAGAGATCACAATCGTCGGTGAAAAGAACTATTTTCCCTTTGAATTTGAAGATGAAACCGGTGTCTCAAGGGGGATACTCGTTGATATCTGGAGTCTGTGGGCGAATAAAACCAATATCCGGATCGATTATAAGACCTACAACACCTGGGAAACTGTCATGAATAGTGTCAAAAGTGGAGAGGGCGATGTTGTCTCGCTGATGTTTTACACCCCTGAAAGAGATGAGCACTATGATTTCAGTATTCCCTATTACGAGATGAAGAGTTATATCTTCTTCAACGACTATGTCTTCGGGATCAAGGATATGAATGATATCAGTGGTTTTAAAGTGGGGGTTGTCGAGGACGATTATGCCGTTGATTTTATAAAACAGAAAAATATCGATGTTAAGCTGCAGAAGTACCCCTCAGTGGAAAAGTTGGTTCAGGGTGCTATCGACGGTAAAATCAGCATATTCATAGCAGACGGGCCCGTTGGCCGCTATTATCTGTCGAAAAAGACAGCCGGAGATGTTTTCAGACACAGCAGGGAACCGTTGTACACCAACCCTGTTTATGCGGCGGTAGCAGAGGGCAACAATGAGCTCCTAACACTCATCAACGACGGTTTAACACAGATCACAAGAGATGAGATAGAAAACATTGTATCCTCCTGGACCGGAACCTCCCTGAAAGAGATTATCCCGTGGGAATATGTGATCGTTGCATTAATCTTCTTCGGCACGGTTCTCCTTCTCATCATCATATGGAATATACAGCTCAGAAACAGAATTGAGGATGCCACAAAGGAGATCACAGAAAAGAACCGTGAACTGGAAACCAAGAATAAAGAACTGGCACAGACCAAGAACAACCTCATCAACATGAACGAAGAGCTCCAGGAACAGCTCGATGAAAACAAGAACCTCACCATGGGGATGGAGAGTATTCTGACCGTCACATCCAAGATGTCCCAGGCTGCCAAAGGCGATCCGGATGAATTTCTGGATTCCATCTTGAAAATGCTGATCCGTTTGATCCCCAATGCGGATTACGGCAGCATCTCCCTCTTTGAAGACGAACAGTGGCGGATTGTATCGGCAATCGGACATGATGTGGAAAAACTGAAGACCCTTAAACTCGATGTTAGCGATCACATCCCCTTTGATAAGACAACGATTATTGACAACATCATTGACAAAGATCAGGGATTTTTAATGTCGGAGGAAAAGGCCTCCGGGATAGAATCCGCGACCAAACCGATTTCTTCATCGCTTATAACGGGGCTGAAAATCGGGGAGCGAAGAGTCGGTAGCATCATCCTGGATATGGACAAAAACAACGAAGAATCATTTACCTCAGAAGATGTGCGAATCATGGAAGCCTTTTCTAATGTTGTTTCATCTTTTCTCGGCATGCAACAGTACATGATCTCTCAGGGTAAGTTCCAGAAACAGCTGATCCTCTCCATGATACAGATCCTGGAATTGCACGATCCATATACAAAGGGCCATTCGGAAAACGTGGCCAACCTGAGTGCGGAGATTGCCAGGAAGATGAAATTTGATAAGGAGATCGTTCAAAAGATATACTGGGCGGGGCTGGTTCACGATATCGGTAAGATCCTGATACCGAACACCCTGTTGTGTAAACCGGGCAAACTCACAGACGATGAATTTGATCAACTCAAACGACATCCGGAACTCGGGGCAAAGGTGCTGACAAGCTCCGATGAACTAAAGAATATCGTAAGGACGGTCAAACATCATCATGAGAGATGGGACGGCAGCGGATATCCCGAAAGGCTGGCCGGAACAAGGATCCCCCGCGAGGCCAGGATTATCGCGGTTGCAGATGCCTTTGACGCGATGATCAATGACAGACCGTACCGAAAGGGATTACCATGGGAGACGGCGATAAAAGAGATTGAAATAAACGCCGGTAAGCAATTTGAACCCGAGGCGGCCCATATTTTTCTCCGTTATTTAAAGGAAGAGGGAATTGAAAAAACAACCTATGCCACAACCCTACATGAAAGGTAGTGAGTGAACATGAAAAAAACGATCATTGTCCTGATAACAATACTCTCCCTGTTTCTCCTGGCAGGATGTGATTTAGAGATTTTATTGCCCTCTCCTGAAATCAGCCTGACTTCCCCTGCCAATGGCGCCACCGATGTGAGTCTGAAACCGACTCTGAGCTGGCAGGCGAACGGGGCTACCCGATACCGGCTGTATTTGGGGGAAGCGCAAAATAATTTGAACATCATTAAAACCATCAACAACCCGGAGATAAAATCCTTTACAATCGTTACCCCGCTCGAAACGGGGACCACCTATTACTGGAAGGTCACTGCTCTCAACGATTTTGATCAGTCTTCATCGACAGGGGTCAG
>CAZVWW010000021.1:0-25528 GCA_964631265.1 uncultured Thermotogaceae bacterium | reverse complement strand
CCAGTTCCACCGGCATGGTCATCTTGTCATCAAAGATGAGATAATAATGAACAACACCGTTTTGATCCAAAATGCCGAGTTTTTCACCCATATAGAATGTTCTCAACACTTCATTGATACCCTCATTCGTCAGGTCAATGACGATAACCTGCCCGGGATTGTAGGGATTCGTGATGCCCATTGAGTTGTTGAAGAAGAAGAACAGCCGGTCGTTTTTCATTGTGGCAAAGGAGACGTTGTTGCCTTCTCCGAATTTAAAGGTTCTGAGTGTCTCATTTTCTTCAATGTTGTAGAGGGTTAAGTAGTCGTTCTCCCAGAAGAGGAAATAATCCTCGGATGTATTGACGTTTCCTTCAACAAAAACCTCAACGGGTTCTTCGGGGATTGTCTTGCCTCGTACCGGGTAGTATTTAACCCCCTGGTTATGGACAACCAGCGGCCTTTTTAGGGCATCCTGTATCTCGAAATCCGAATCCGCAAGTCTTTTCTGAGACAGCTGATCGTTAGCCGGGTTGTATTCGTAAATGATATTGTTTGTATCGAGAAGGCCGAGGGTCTTCCCGTTGGAGAAGAGGTTTATTGCCTCGTCAAAAACGGGTTTTGTTGCAACAGCTGTGCCGCCGATCAGGTTCCAGCTCTTCAAACCGTATTGAACATCGATGGAGAGCATGTTTTCTTTGTAACCAGTCAGTGATAAAACCGGTTTGTTGATGCTTGTTCTTCCCGTGTTTTTAAGCTCCTTATCCGTGATAACAAGTGCTCCCGTCTCAGTGCCGAAGAGTATCCATTCCTTATCGATATCAGCCGCGTAAACGTCTTTGATTATCTCGTCGGTTATCTTTTGTTTGTTTCCACCGACAATTCCGGCAAATGATGCACTGTCTACCCAGTAAAGATTGTCTTTATACCAGAAGACATGTGTGATGGCATTCTCTGACACCGATTCCACACTGCTTTTTCCTTCCGGGTCCACCAGACCGATGTTACCAGCATTATCGCCGAAAATGAAACTTTCTGCCTCTTGTTTATTGGCGTTGATGGCTGTTACGCGGTTTTCATGCGAGAAGTTCCGGCCCGTTGTAAAATCAATGGAGATCATCTTGATGGTGCCGTCATTTCTGAGTATAAGGGCCTTTTTTCCGTTTCTGGAGAACTTGACCGTTTTTCCGTTTTGGATCGGGAATTTGTAGCTTCTTTCCTCCTCCGGTTTGTCAGATGAATAGAGTACGTCCATATCCCAGAGCTCCAGCCGGTCTTCAAATAGGAGCAGGACCAGATTGTATTTTGAGATGTCCATGTCCAGCAGTCTGCTCTTCGTGTAGGGTATCTTTTTCGTTTTTTCAAGAAGTGGATTGACAAGCCACATCTCGGAATCACCGGCCAGGACGTATCCGAAATCCTCATAGGCAACACCGGCTTTCCAGCCGCCGTAAACGGAGGTCAAACCCTGTTTTTCCTCCGGCGTCAGTTCCCGTTTCTTTTTTGATTCAGGGATGGGACTGTCTTTGTCTTCCTGTAAGTCGCCCATGACAACATCTCCGTCCACAACGACGGCGATTTCCTCTTCTTTTTCTTCGGGTTCTGTCTTTTCAAGTTCTGTGGAATCACCTGTATCTTTCTTCTCAGCACTTCCCAGGTCCATTTCCGTGTGTTCTACATCAATCTCTGTTGCCTTGGTTGTTTCAGTTGCCGGGGCTTCCTTTTCCACCTTTTTTTGTTCTCCGGGTTCTTTTTCTTGTGTACTCTCGGACTTCTCTATTTTTTGAATACTGTATATGGCTTCAAGATTGGTGGGGAGTTTGTAGTTCTTGGCAAAGCAATAGAGCTCGTTATCAGTTGTTCTGACAGCGATTTCTTCTCCGTATTTGCCGACCTGAAAGCTTTCCAGTCCCTTTTTGGATTTCATCGTGACAACTTCCTTTAAATCGAAGACCCTGTAACCCCTCAATGTCTTATCCCAGTGGATTGCGAACAAGAGGTTGCTCGCCTCCGAGCTCTGTGCCTCCAGAACAATGCCTCTGTTCAGATTTCTCTTTGTTGATTCAGATTCCGAGAATCTCTGGAAATGGACGGCGCCGCTGGCATCCACGATGAGAAATCTTCCCTTATCCACGTCAAAAGGTGCCAGCCCGACGACCGGCTTGTCTACCTTTATCTCTTCCACAGTGTTGGATGCCTTTTTCAACCAGCCCGCCCTTCCGGTTGTTGTACTGAAGATAAGGGTGCCATATTCATCAAAGACGGCGTTGTTCATGACCCCTGAAGTCAATTTCACTTCTTTTCTCAGATCCCCGCTATGATCGAAGAGTTTTATCTTGCCGTCTTCATATCCAACGGCCACAGATTGACCGTTCAGAAGCAGGATTTCGGATACGGGGCTGTTGATCTCTATCGTTGACAGCTGTATGACAGCATCTTTGCGGATCTCGAGTGTCCTGAGCTGCATTTTATTTGACGCCTGTTCTTCAAGCAAGGTGATTTGCGGGTAATCCAAAGAAATCTTTGAAACAGTGTTCGAGATATCGATGCCGGCCAGCCGCTTGTCTTCCGGTGAGAAAAAGTAAACGATCTCCCCCTGAAGCCAGGCCAGATTACCCTGGCCGTCCATGTCGTAAAGGGATATATCGGTAAGTTTCAACAGTTCACTAAAACCGTCGGGAAGCTCAAAGACGTTTTCATCGCTGCTTTTTGAAAGGTCTTTCGGATCTATTTCTTTTTGTAAGCCGGTTTCAGTTGCCGTTGAGGCCGGTTCGGTTTTTTCCGGTCTCTCCGTCTGATCGTCCCTGTCCTCTTCGGGGCTTTTCTCAGGTTTCTTTTGTTCTTCTGTAGTAACTGTTGAGGTTGCCGGTTTATCGGATTTTGAGGTTGTTTTTGTTTCTGTTTGTACTTCTGTGGCCTTTTCTGTCACAGCCGGTTCCCCGGATTGCTCAGGAGTCTGAGAGACATTTGTTGCCTTTTGGGTTTCGCTCTCTTTCTGTGGAGGTTTTTCCTCAGTCTCTTTTTCTGAAGTCTCTTCTTTTACCGGAGTTGCCGGTTTTGTTGTTTGTTCAGTCCTGGTCTGGACATCAGTTGATTCCGGCTCTTCTGTCTTTGGTGTCTGAATCCCGGGGCTTTCAGTTGTTGAGGTCCCGGTTGTAGTATCAGTACTCTTCTCCGTTGTATCAGTGCTCTCTTCAATGATGATCCGGGTCGCTTCTTCTGTCCCGTCTTCAACGGTTTCTGTTGTTGGCGCTTCCGTTTCTGACTTGATGTCAGTTGTTATAGTCGATCCGCTTTCATCAGGGTATTCAAGGTTCATTTCCCCTTCTGTTTCTGTGGTTTCTTTTATCTGGGTCTCGGCCGGTATCAAAAATCTTGTGTCGGCCTCTTCCTCGAATTTATGTCCGTTAATTGAAAAGATTGGCTCTTTCATTTCCTCAGTTTTGACAAGAGCTGATGTCAAGAGGACATCCTCCACAATGGCCTTTGATATCATTCCTTCAGACTGGTTTTTAGTTTTATAATATTTGCTTGCACTGTCATAGGTCAGCTTTTCCAAAAAGGTATCGTAATTCTTATCTGCGATACCGATTGGATAAAGAATGCTGCCGCTTCTCTTGATAGCATACAGTGCCTCTTCTTTTGTCTTGATACTCCCGTTGGCTGTATCGTAATAGTCTGAATCGATTCCGTCGGATAAAAGGATAATGACTTTCAAGCCGTTCCGTCTCATCATGAGTGATCCGGAGTTGTAAAGGGCATCGTAAAGCCTTGTCATCCCATTGGCATAGATCTTGTCTTTGGCAAAAAGCCATCTGTTGTAATCTTTGGTGAAGCCCTGAATGAGTTCGATCGTATCATCAAAGCCCATAAGCGCCCATTCAGCGTTATCAGGCAATTCTGATATAATGCTTTCCACCTGCGACCTTATTGCCTCCACATTCTTTTCGTTGCTGCCGCTTCTATCGATCACAATCAGGAAGTTTAAAGGGGCCTCATTTGCTGCGACAGTTTGGAAAGTGGCGGGTTTTCCGGTGTTGTCATATGTTTTGAGCGTCTTAATTCTTTCAAGTGTCTTGAGCGCGTAATTGAGAAATTTGCCGTCTTTTTCCGTTCCGGCGATTATCGGTTTTTTATCAAGGGCTGCAACTCGTTCAACCATATAATCCCCGATATTATCGAGGAAATTCTGTGTTATCTTCTCAACGCTTTCAAGCATGACGATTTCCGGTCCCATCACCCCTATGCTTTCCGAGGCCTCGTTGTAGTTCCCCAGTGTGATCGAGGTCTTTGGATCATACAGTCTGGTAATCACCTCGAGCCGGGTTACCTTCTTTTCTCTGAAGGATGAATAGCTCCATGAGGCATCAACCAGCATGAAGATCTTGGCATCAGGATGCCTGCTGTGAAGCATATCGTAGATGCTCTGAGTGTCCATGATCAGATCGAATTCATCATCAGGTCTTTCAACCGATACAGAGAATCCCATGCTTTCAAGCCGGGATGTTATTGATTTGATGAGCTTATCCTCGTTTTCCCGGTAGAGTATCTTTCTCGAATCTGATTGTTGATAATTGAGCAGATACAGAACCAGCGGAAAGCTTTCAGTCACTTTTTGCTCGGGCAGTAAGTTGTACTCCAGGATATTGGGCATCCTAACATCCATGGTCTTTTGTATCTCCCGGTATCCCCGCTTATTAAGAACAATATCGTGCTTTCCGGGTGAGAGTTGAACCGTCTGAGGGGTCTCCCCCCGCCAGACATCATCGACGATCACATCCGCCCCCCCGGGATGTGTCAGCAGTTCAAGGCTTACCACCGCTGAGAATAACACGACAGAGAGCAGTAATATGGAAATAATCAGTACCCACTTTTTCATTCTTTTTCCCCCTTTCAATACTATTTAATTGTACCATAATTAACAGTTTCTTTTTTTAATACGAAACGCATTCACCGCTAAAACCGCGCTCATTTTTGATATAATCGGATGTGTTAAAATCTTGGTATGAGGTTGGTGTTCTTTTGCATAAAAAACAACTGATGGATGAGGTAACCGCTGCAATACAAAAATGTCGGAAATGTCCCCTTCACGAAACCAGAAAAAACGTTGTTCCCGGAGAGGGGAGCCTTGATTCTCCCGTCGTTTTTGTCGGGGAAGCCCCCGGTGCGGATGAAGATGTTTCCGGACGCCCTTTTGTGGGGCGAGCCGGGAAGCTGCTTGATGAGATTCTTAAAGCGGTTTCTCTGAGCAGATCGGATATTTATATTACCAATATTGTCAAGTGCAGACCGCCCAACAACAGGGACCCGATCGCTGATGAGATGAATAAATGCAGCGCTTATCTCTTTTCCCAGCTGCAGATTATCAATCCACAGGTTATTGTGACCCTGGGACGTGTTCCGTTGATCTACCTCCTCGACAAAAAGGGCCTTAAGATAACAAAGATGCGGGGCAAGAAGATAGAGTATAAAAACGGGGTGGATATTTTCCCCATGTTCCATCCGAGCTATCTGTTAAGGAACCAATCCAAGTCAAAGGGATCCCCCAAATATCTGACATGGCTTGACATCAAAGAAGTCAGGAGGTTGTACGATGAAAGCAAGAAAGGTTAATCATATCTTTGACCCCGCGATGTGGATCATTCTCATCTACTTTCTCCTCTTCTTTGTTATCTTTAAAGCAGCTGCGACGATTCTTGGGGCGATTCTCTTTGGCTGGTATCTCTCTCTGATCATAGAGGTTCCAACAAGATTTCTCGGCAAATTAAAGTTTATCAAATACAAGACATCTGTCATTGTTTCTTCCATCTTTATGTTTTTTGTTTTGGCGTATGCCGTTTATTCCATCTTCCCGATTTTGATTGAGGAGGGACAGAAACTCTTTCCAATGCTTGGAAAAGCAGCCCGGGATATCAATTTTGAAGAGTTGATTAAGAACGAAAACATCGATCCCAGGGTGATCAACTGGTTGAATGATCTGACAGCACAGATTGGTCAACAGTTTTCTGATTTCGGTGTCAATATTTTAAACAGTCTGATTAAGTATATACCCGATGCCATGACCGCCACCATCATCTTTGTGATAACAGCCTCGTATTTTACAACACTCACCCCTGTTTTAAGGAAAAACATATGGCGGTTTTTCCCCAAATCCACAAGAACGAAATCCATAACCTTTATTGCGGAATTCTACCGGGATATCCGGCATTTCATCGGCGGACAGGTCATTATCGCCGCATTGGTTGGTACTATGGTGGGAATGGGTTCGCTTTTCGCCGGGATTCCGTATGCCCTTTTTCTCGGTTTTCTTTCCGGTATCACAAACTTTGTACCGTTTCTGGGGGTCATTGTTGCCGCGATTCCGGCTTTATTGTTGGGATTTGTACATGGTGGTGTCATGGGTTTCATCAAGATTGCAATCGTACTGATTGCCTCCAATCAGATCGAAACCTGGGTTTTGAACCCCAAGATCCAGGGGGCAAGGATGCAGATCAACTGGTTTGCGATATTGATAGCCATTCTCTTCTGCGGGGCAATATTGGGTATTGCGGGAGTGCTTCTCGCCATCCCCCTGCTGCTTTTCATCAAGCGATATTGGCAGGAATATGTTCAGGAGGCGTATGACAATCTTTAAACTTTATTTTCTTCGGAGGCCATTATGAGAATAGCGGTTGCGGGGGGGGTTACGGGCGGTCACATTTATCCGGCAGTCGCTGTTTTGAATCATTTTAAGCAGTTTGAGAAGATTGAGGTGCTTTACTTTGCCACAGCACACGGGCTTGAAAACAGGGAGATTGTCAGACTCTTCCCCAAAGCCGAGATTTTGAAGCTACAGGTCAGGGGATTGAAGAGACCGGCCTTTTCACTGCAGAACTTATCCATTGCCTACCATGCCTTCAATTCTTTGCGGGTCTGCAAGGAGAAGCTGAAATCGTTCAAACCGGATTTCAGTTTTATCACTGGCGGGTATGTCTCTGTTCCGCTGGGTTTGGCCAGCCATAAACTGGGAATCCCGACTTTTATTCACGAACAGAATGCGATAGCCGGACTTGCCAACAAGGTTGTTGCAAACGGCGCAGAAAAGATCTTTATCAGCTTTTCGGAGAGCGCCCGCGATTTTAAATTTAAGAATGCCCACAAAATAAGACATACCGGGAATCCGGTTCGAAAGGTCAGCAAAAAAGACAAGAGCGTTTTTGAGGTTTACGGCATCAATCCCAACAAAAAGGTTGTTGTCGTCACGGGAGGCAGTCAGGGCTCGGATTTTATCAACGACGTGATGTTGGAGGTTTATCAGGAGATCTATAAAAGTGCGAAAAATGGTCTGGAGTTTTTGCATTCCGGCTGTAATGAAGCATACAGAGAACAATTTCAAAAGTATCCTTTCGTACATTCGTGTGAGTTCATTCCCGACCTTCACATCTATATGGCGGCATCAGATGCGGCAATAACAAGGGGGGGAGCTACCACGGTGGCAGAGCTGATCTCCTACGGTGTTCCGTCTATCATCATCCCCTGGTCGGGAGCCGCTGAGAATCATCAGCTGATAAACGCCATTTCACTTGAAAAGAATGAGGCCGCCTTTTACCTTGAAGAAAGAGAGGCTGATAAGGCCTCTCTTTTAAACAAGCTGGAATACATACTGGATAAGAACCATTCAAAATACATGCGCAATGCCCTACGAATCTTAAAACCCGAGTATGAACCCGCAGAGCGGATATTCAACGAGATTATTCATTCGATTCAACAACGAAGACATTGAACAATCTCTTTTTATCAACTGAATTGATGTACTTTTGAACATCTTTGAGCTTTTCCGCATCCACGATGTGATATTTGTAGGGATCGATGGTTAATAGATTCTGATCTTTGAATCCTTCGAGTGTCCAGTATTTTGTGATCTCAGGGTAGTATTGACCCAATTCTTTGGATGTTTCTTGGTCTATTGCTTTGATCGTCAATTCTCCTTCAAAATCCTGGGGTTCTTCGTAATCCTGAAACTCAATCTCATTCCGGAATGCCTCTTCGTCGATGTATTTGAGCCAGCCAAGGAACTGCTCTTCTTTAATCAGGCCGGGTAAAACACCGAGATATTCAAGATTGCGGTTGAAGAAAGCACTGGCCGGCACCCCTCTTACACCGAATAGTCCAAACAATTCCTGATAGGAGTATTCTTTGCCTTCGGGATCGTATTTTGCGTTTTCAACATCAAAGTGTCCTTTCTCCGAGTCCTTGGCTTGTAGTTCAACCACAATGTAGTTATTGATAAGAAAATGAGCCACGTTATCGACGGGGAGTACATCCTCTTTCATCTGAGAACAATAAATGCAGGATGAGCTTGTAAAGAACAACAGAACGTTCTTATCAAGTTCTTGTGCAAATTCGAACCCCTTGTCGAAGTCATTGAATAATACGAAATCGTCATAAGGAACCGATAGAACGGTGATAAATGGAATTGATAGTAATAAGATAATGGCGAATAATCTCTTTAGCATTGTACAACCTCCAAATGTTATAGTTTTCTAATTAAAATTCAAGACGCATTCTACTGCTTATTATTTCAAATCGGTTTTTTATGATAAAATCGACGGGAATCTGAAATTCGTGGTTGACTAAACTGACTTTTTGGAGGGTGTATTTTGAGTAATGAATGGTTATGGGTGATCTTCATGTTTGTTGATCTGACAACGGCGCTTTTTGTCTTTAAGATTTTTGGTAAAAAGGGATTGTATATGCTGATTGTCGCGAATATAATACTCTGCAACATACAGGTTCTCAAGACGGTGAAGCTCTTCGGTTTCACCGCAACACTCGGCAATATCCTCTACGGCAGTATCTTTTTTTCCACTGATATTTTAAGTGAGATCTATGGGAAAGAGGAAGCGAAAAAGGGGGTGCTGCTGGGTTTTGCGAGTTTGATTATCATGACGGTGTATATGCAGCTGTCGCTCCTTTTTTCACCGGCACCGAATGATTTCGCCTCAGAGCATTTGAACGCCCTTTTCTCATTCCTTCCGAGGATTGCACTCGGGAGTATCACGGCCTATTTCGTATCCCAACTGCATGATGTATGGGCTTTCCACTTCTGGAAGAAAAAGACAGGCGGGAGACATCTCTGGCTTCGTAACAATCTGTCCACGTTGGTGAGCCAGGCGATTGATTCGTCCATCTTCTGTCTGATTGCCTTTATCGGGTTGTACCCGGCAGGCGTCTGGTTTGAGATCCTCTTAACCACCTATCTCTTTAAACTGCTGGTTGCGATTTTTGATACGCCGTTCATTTATATTGGAAAGAGGATCGGAGAGAAAAAGTTGGAGACGACATAAAAAAACCCGGGAAGATCCCGGGTTTTTAAAATGATTAATTTCTCTTAAAGTTGATTTATTTCCTGACGTATCTTGGCTCGCCTGGATATTCAGTGATGACACCAAGATCCTTGATATAGTCTTTGACCACATCGGCAAGAACAAAACCGGTATCGTAGCCTGCATCGCCCTTTTCCGCGAGAATGTCGTATCCGTCTCCACCGGATGCAAGGTAGTTGTTGGTGACCAGACGGTATGTCTTGTCTGATTCGAGGGGTTCTCCGTCTATTGTCACGTCCTTGATTTCTCCGTTCTCATAGAAGAATCTCACGCCGGCGAACTGTGGATAAGCGCCTTCACCGGGACTGACTGAAACAGCGTATTCCAGCAGATTCATGATTTCAGCACCGCTAAGGTTCAACACATAAACCGTGTTGCCAAACGGTAGAACAGTGAGGATATCTCTATAGGAAATATCGCCGGCTTCGATTGAGGCTCTGATGCCGCCGCCATTCTGAAGGGCTAAGTCGGCATCTGTTTTCCAGATCATGGCATCTGTGATCAGGTTGGCCAGATTAGTGGCCTTTGAACGGACATCTGATCTCTCGCCATTCAGGTATATTTCGGTCTTGCCGAGGACTTCATTCAGTTTCTCGTCTCCGAGCTTTGCAAAATAGTCCATTGCCGCAAGGACCTTTGGATCCTGTTCAACGGGTTCACCAACATAGGATTCTGCATCGCCGGATTCTTTGAGATTAACGGGAATGAGTTGCCATTCGTAATCAACCACTTCACCGTCAACAATTGTCAGATCGATTCTGCCGACGTACTTGTTCCAGTCAACGGCCTGTACAATTAATGTGTCGTTGATATAAGGGGCCTCTTCAAAATAGTTGTGGGTGTGCCCGTCAACAATGACATCGATGTTGTCAAACGCCGCGGCAAGTTCATCGGAATCAGTTTTGACGTTGTTGCTCTCGGATTTATAGCCGAGATGGGCTAAACTGACAATAACATCAGCCTTTTCCTCGAGTTCGGGAAGCAGTTTTTCACTGGTCTCGATGGCATCTTCAAAATGCCAGTTATCCAGGTAAATGGGTTCGAGTTTTCTTGTTTCCTCAGTTGTCAGACCATATACGGCTACGGTGTAGTCTTCGAAATCGAATAAGGTATAAGGTTCAACGGCATGTTCATCCTTTTCGTTTAAGATGTTGGCACTGATAACCGGAAAATCGATTAAATCCATCTGTTTTAACAATACATCTCTAGATTTGTCAAATTCGTGATTCCCAAGTACAACTGCGTCGAAACCGATCATGTTCATGGCCACAATATCCGGGGCCGCGTCGAGCTGATCCGATTCGGGAACACCGGTGTTGTAGTCGCCGGCATGCAGTACAAGTACTTCTCCGCCGCAGGATTCAACTTCGTTCCTGACCTGATCAACAATAGTTGAAACGGCTGCAAACCCGCCTATATCCGGGTTACCGTACACACTGTACTCCCAGGCATGTCCGTGTGTGTCGTTGACATGCAGGATGGTTAGATGGTTGGTAACTGAAAAGATTGATACACTCAACAAAACAATTAAAGCAAACAAAAACAACTTCTTCATCATAAAAATATTCCCTCCTTATAAGAATTTTCCTGATTAATTATATCATAATCAACAAAACTTAAATCATTAAGGGGGTGAAAGGGAAATGAGATCCCCTTTTTTTTATATGGTTAATGAAAATTTATTGTTTCATGTTATAATACGTTATGTAACCCATTCAGTTTCATTCTTTGACTTATTCATCCTTAATAAATGAATGGAATCAGTCATTTAGGTGATAAAGATGAAAAATATGTTAATCGTTCAATCGGCCCCATCGGCAAACGGAACTGACTTCTTATTAAAGAGGCTGCATCATGTCCATAAAACTGATGGACCGCAAAGCTATCTCTTTCTCGGCTCTTCAGGCGGTTTTCTCAGAGATGTCCGGGAACGTTTTCTGGATTACACAGAGGCAATATTCAATGACAGGTTCAAGGTGATTGATCAGTTTGTTGTTGAGGAATTGATGAGGAATAACAGTAACATGATGCATGTGGGCAGGGATGTTCTATCCGCCCTTGTTCTTGATGTCATTGATGAGGATACCAACCTGGGTCATCTTTTAAACAGTGGTAACGGAATCGTTGAACTTTTTATGACGTTTTATGCCTTTACAAAGGATTCCTCGCCGGAAAATGTCCTGGCTGAGATTGACGCTTCGGATGATCTGCTGCTGAAAGAATTTGCAGGTCTGTACCGGAAATTCTGCGATCATCTTGCAACGCTCAATCTCTTTTCAACGACAGATGCCTATCTGATGCTTCCGGAAATAGTCGCGAACGGCTTTTACAAAAAGGGCACTTTTGCAAAGCATCTCTTCATCGATGGGTTTAATGATTTGTCTCGACCGATCATTGATTTTCTCTCCCGATTTGTCCATCTGTTCGAAGACATCACAATACATTTTCCCGTAGACTATGATCATCATTATACCGATGAGACTTTCGCTATGTTTATCAATCGTGTAGTCAACAACAGTCGGGAAAGGGATGAGGATCTTAAGATAGATTATAAGCTGGTTGATCCGGTGAATGATTTGTCACCGGTGGCAAGGTTCGCCGATGCCTTCGAATTTGACGGGGTAATGGAAGCCGGACCGGATGAGGCTTCTCCGGTTAGAATAGCCCGGGTCATGAATCCACATGAAGAGGCGCAGTTATGCGGGGCCACCATTAAGGACCTGGTCTTAAAGGGGGATTATAATTATGATGAGATTGGTGTGGTGGTCAGAGATTTGAAGCGAAATTCTTCGCTGCTCACCGATGTCTTCGAGGAGATGGGCGTTCAGTACCGATTTGAAGGGGATGAGACGCTTCTCAGCAGTATTAATATCAACAGGCTGATCCTCCCGTTTAAAACGTTTTACAGCGGATTTGACCCGGAATATCTCCTTGCCATGGTTGAATCGGGTTTTTCCAGTATGGAGGATATCACGTTTGCCGGGTTCGAAAAGGTCTTCAAAAACGCGAGACTCTCCTACTGCAGGAATATGCCGACGACCAGATCAGCATATCCCAGGACGATAAAAGCAAGGCAGCAAGAATGGCATTCGAAACTCTCCGACTACAGAGATTTTCTGACTTTAAAGCTGGCGTCATTGCAAAAGAGTGTTGAACCCGATGAAAAGCAAAAAGAGGAACTTCTTACCGAGATTGAACTGGTTGATAAAACCCAAGGGGTCGTCAGAAGTCTCTTTAATGAGTTGAAGAAATTGTTTGGATCTACAAGAAAGAGATTCATTGAGGAGTACAGCGATTACTTCAGAAAAAAGGCTGACTTCTTCTCCGGGAAAGGGCTGATCTCAGAGGATGAATTCGAACAGATTGCTCTCAGATCCTTCTTTGAAGATATTCTGCCGGAGTATAAGCGGTTTATGTATGTGGTAAACGGTCAATGGGAATTAAAGATCGATCCGGCAACATATTGGAAATATCTCTCAATCATTCTGGAAAACAGACGGTATCACAACAGCTCTTTTATCGAAAACCGGATTATGATAATGGATCTCGAAGCCTCAAGATACAGGCGAAAGAAGATTAAGCTCTATTTGGGGTTTACAGATCGAAACTACCCGAGGATCCGGATTAACAAGATAACGGAAGACTTTAACAACTTTTTCGCATCACCGGATTCGATGGCGGTTCAGGAGAAGTCCTTTCAAAGGGAGGAAAGGGATTTGACCCTTTCCATCCGCAATACCGAAAGAGGCGTTTTGTTTATCTGCCCGCGCGGTGATATCAGCGGACGACCTTACGTTCCGTCTTCTTTTCTTCCAAGATTTCTGAAGGTTCTGAAGAATTTTAAAGAAGAGGACCTCTATCTGAAGAATGAGGGAGCCGAAAAAGGACTCAAACACTATTCGGATTACTCAAAAAAAGCCTTTCTACTTGAGTTGCTATCGGGGAGTGAGATCTCAAACGATGAACTCTTTGAGAATAAGAGGATACAGCAGAAGATTGAGAGACTCGGATATGACTGGATCAGAATAAAAGAGTCGTTGAATGCGATTGAGGAGAATATGGCAACGGTTTTCACTGTGGAGGAGAACACGGAGGCGTTAAAGGCTCTCTTTGGCAACACGTTGAGTCCGTCCAAATACGGTGTCCTCAAGAACTGTGCCAGGCAGTTCTTCTTCAAATACATCCTCAGGATTGATGATGAAAAAGAGGAGACACTCGGATTTGACTTCCTGGATGAAGGCAGTATCCTGCACGCCGTTTTGTATCGGGTTTTTAAAGGATTATCGGAAGATGATCTGCTGCTGGAAAACCTTGATGAAAAGGCATTTCATCAATTGCAGAAAGAGTTGAAAACGTATGTTGAAACGGAAGTGCAGGCCAGGATGTTCCATCCTGAAAAGATCCTCTTTGAAGCGGAGTTGTCTTACTTCAACAAGATGATATTGACCTTCCTCAAAAAATACCGGAATGCGGATAAAACGGCATCAAATCTTAATCCAAAATTATTGGGTGAGGATACTGTCTTTAAACCGCATGAATTCGAAAAGATCGTCAAGCGGGGAACAGTTCAACTCTTAAACGAACCTGAGATATTCCTCACCGGCAAGATAGACAGAATAGACCGCTCGGTTGATGGAAGAGAATTCCTCATAGATTACAAGCGCTCTAACAGCAGTGCGAGTAAAGATAACGCCTATCAGCTGCTTCTCTATTCCCTCGCGAGAAATCAACTGTCTTCTTCTGAGGTTGCCGGGATGGCCTTTTTACCCATCGATAACAAGAACAAAAAGAAGATAACCGGAGCCGCTTTCTTTTATGACCCGGATGAGAACGCGTTTTTGTTGAACGGTAACAAGAAGAAACAGCATACCATTGATGACCTTGAGCAAGATATCGAATTCCGGCTTGGCAAGGTATTTGACGGGGATTTTACTTTCTCGGGGAAGCCCAAATGTCACTTCTGTGGTTATAAGGATATGGGACTCTGCGATGATGAAGGAGGGGTTTGATGGGTTTTTCTCTGAATCCTCAACAGGAGGAAATTCTGAGGGCGGGCAGTAACCGTTTTGTCAAAGCCGGGGCGGGAACGGGTAAGACAAGGACAATCGTGGAGTTGTATGCCGATTTGCTCCTTGAACGAAATCTGGAGGTCCGGAACATCCTGGCCATTACCTTCACGGAAAAGGCCGCCGGTGAAATGAAAGAACGGATCATGGAAAAGATCGAGCAGCTCAGTGAAACAGGCGTTAAACGAACGGCAAGATTAAAGTCCCTGAGACATCGGATCAGTTATGCCTGGATCTCCACCATTCACAGCTTCTGTGCCAGAATCCTCAGAGAGTTTCCGCTTGAATCCGGACTTGATCCCTCTTTTGAGATTATCAGTCCGGGGGAGCAGCGTTCAAGGGTCTCGTTTTCCATCCGGAAATTCTTCAACCAGGAGGGGGGATCGAGCCAATTTGATCGTCTAAGGGATATTGCCGTTATCTATCGATATGACAGCATGGTGAAGTTGTTTCATGAAGCGCTTATGAAGAAGCGTTTTGAGATCAAAAATCTTGATTTTGATACAGTTCAATACAAGACGGCTGATGATGAATCCGGTAAACGGCTCCTGCGTTCACTACCCCAGTTTAAAAACGCCTTTGATCAGATGCTGGCCATCTATCACAACGAGAATATGAAAGAGAACAAACTCGATTATTCCCAGCTGATCAATCATGTTAACGGCCTCCTGGAACATCACGCGGTGATTCGTGATACACTCTGTGAGCGTTTCCGATATCTGATTGTGGATGAATTTCAGGATACAAACGAAGAACAGAAGCGCATCATCGATCACCTGTCGTCAAAAGAATCCAAAACGGTTTTCGTAGGCGATGCCAAACAATCCATCTATCTCTTTAACGGTGCTGATGTTGGCGTTTTCAACAGAACTTTCAAACGTTTTAAAGCCGATGAATCCTTCGAGCTTTTTTTGAATTATCGATCAGCTTCCTCTCTTATTGATTTTTTCAATTCCTTCTTCGCCCGTGTCTTCGAAGAGGAGGCCGGTTCTGATTCCGGCGAGGATTTCATGGTGAGCTATGACAAGCTTGAGGCCGGGGCGGAGAAAGGAGTCGTAGCACCTGTCAAACTCCTGCCGGTGGCGGATGATTTTCATGAGGAATGCGACAATATTGCACGGTATATCCTGAGCAGAGTGGATCCGGCAAAGGCTGCCAAAGATCCCCTGGATTTCAGGGATTGTGCCGTTCTTCTCAGAAGGATGAGCAAGGTGGAGACCCTTTCCGAAGCATTCGAGCGCTATCATATTCCGTATCTGATCATCGGTAACAAGAGTTTCTTTAGACGTCCGGAAGTGGCGACATTAACCGCCTTTGCAAGGGCTCTCTACGATCCTGCAGATGAACAGAATCTCCTCTATCTCCTAAGAAGTTATATTAGTCCCCTTTCGGATGATGACCTGGTTGAGTTGAGGAGATACGACAAGCATTCTCTCTTTTCGGCCTGGGAACAATACACCGAAAAAGATGCCCGGGCTGCTGACTTTTATAACCAGTTTCTGGCACTCAGATCCCTGATGAATGTAACCTCCCCGAAAGATTTGATCAGGAGAATCATCGAAAACTTCGATTATGATATCCTGCTTTCGAGACTGGATAATCCCGAAAAAAGGCTGCTCAACCTTAAGAAATTCCAGGAATACACTGCCTCGTTCGAGGGGGACAGTTCTGTCAGGCGATTTGTCACAAAACTTGAGGAATCGCTCATGGACAATGAAAGTGAGGCCTCTGTGGATTCCGAGAAGAGCAATGTTGTCCGGGTGATGACTATTCATAAATCAAAGGGGCTCGAGTTTCCGGTTGTGATTGTTCCGGAGCTGGGTTATTCCAGGAATCAAACGGACAAACCCTTTATCATCAATGATTTTAACCGGAATACGATGGCCTTTAAAAATCCCGCCGCAAAAGAGCAGGGGTCGGAATACGACAAATTGTTGCATCGTGAGAACCGGAAAGAAGCGGAAGAGGAGAAACGTATCCTTTATGTGGCTATGACAAGGGCGGAGAGAAATGTTGTTTTAAGCTATTCCGAGCCAAAAAAGGGCAAGAAGAATGCCCGCTTCCGCAATGCCCTTATCCGCGGAGGACTTTTGAAAGAGGAAAGTGCCGGTGACAGCTGGAATGTTGATCATGATGATAGGCTATCACGGTATATTGAATCCGTTGAAAGAAAAACACTTTCCGGAATTGAACCGTTGGCAGTAGAGGAAAGAGCACCGTCATTTGACATCCAAATCCCCCGAACGGTCTTTGAGATGGAAGAGGATCCATGGAAGAAATATCTGAGTCCATCTCTGTTGAACGAGACGGGGATGAATAAAGATGAGATAACCTACCGGGCGTTTTCTGTTTTGCGTTCGTTTGAGAATGATAGGGAAGATGAAGTCAAGAACAAAGATAAGAAGACGATCGGAACCCTTGTTCACAAAGTGCTCGAGGACCTGGGCCGGATGAAACTTGATGACTTTACGGATGAATGGGTTGAGAAAAAACTGAAAAGGGAGTTGTATTCCGAAAAGGCGCTTGATTCCGTTTTGTTTATCATGAAACAGTTGAGGGAAAACAAACCGATGCTTTTGAAGCGGATCGAAAATGCCGAGGTGGTATACAGTGAAGTGCCTTTCAGGAGAAGATTTGGCGATTATATCCTGACAGGAACAGTGGATAAGATCTTCCGGTTCAAGGGCGAATGGGTTATTGTGGATTTTAAATACACCACACAGAAGACGAATCCCGATTATGCTTTTCAGGTTCAGTTCTATCTCTTTGGCCTCAAACACCTCTTGAAACCTGCAGCACAATCAGGGTATCTGCAGTATTTGGGCCGAAATATTCAAAAAAAGATCGTTCTCCCGAACAACTTCGAAGAGACTCTCAAAAAGAAAATTGAGTTGTTTGAAGGCGAAACCTCAAAAATCAGGGATTTATAAGAAAAGCGGGGGAGTGAACGCTCCCCGCACTATTCATCTTCAAAGACATTGTTGCCTCGTATCTTTGGAAACAGCCCTTCGAATATCAGCGTTAATCCCACCAGGATGAGGACTCCCGGCCAGATGACGTTGAAATAAAAACAGATTGCCAGGCCGATCAGCCAGGTTGATCCCGTCAAAGAGTGCTGCCAGCCTTTTTTCAGGATGGTGGAAGGCAGAATGGCAACCCCGATAACCGCCAGTATCCAGGGAAAGAATGCCACCTCTTTGACCAGGAACAAGATCGCCATCCCGATCAGAAGCAGTCCGCCGGTTAAAGAGCTTGTTGTCTTTTTTCTGTCCATAACAATCTCTCCCTATTCTACTTTAACGGCTGTGCCGGAAACACTGACCATAAGCATGCTTCCGTTCTGCCCGAGAACCTCGTAATCAATGTCAACACTTACGACGGCATTTGCCCCGCGTTCAAGGGCTCTGTGTTTTAGCTCTTCTAACGCTCCCTCGCGGGCATCTATCAATTCTTTTTCATAGCTTCCCGAACGTCCTCCGACAAAATCCCGAAGGCCGGCCATGAAGTCTTTAACAAAATTGACCCCCGCTATGACCTCTCCACAAACGATCCCCTTATACGCAACGACTTTTTTGTTCTCGATATACGGCGTTGTTGTGACTATCACGTTTTTCTTCCCCTTTCATTCTTTTTTAGAGCTTGTTTTTATACAACGGGTACTGTGTACAAAGCTTTTCCACCCTTTTTTTGATATCTTCTGCATCTTGCTCAGCAATCTGTCCCTCATCATCCATCTTGTCTATGGCGTTTACGATTATCTCTGCTATTGTAGTCATATCCGCTTTCTTCATACCTCTGGTTGTCACGGCGGGTGTTCCGATCCGGATACCGCTTGTGACTAAGGGTGATAATTTTTCATCCGGGATGGTATTTTTGTTCACGGTGACGTTGACATCTTCCAGCGCTTTTTCCACGGCCTTTCCGGTGACATCTTTCGGGGTCAGATCGACGAGGAAGACATGACTATCTGTTCCGCCTGAGACGATTCTCAAGCCGAGTCTTTCAATCTCTTCGGCAAGGAAGGCGGCGTTTTCTTTAACGTTCTTCTGGTATTCTTTGAATTCCGGTTTCAGCGCTTCTTTAAAACTGACCGCCTTTGATGCGATGACATGCATAAGCGGTCCGCCCTGGATGCCCGGGAAGATGTTCTTGTTGATGGCCTTGTACAGTTTCTTGTCATGTGTCAGGATCATACCGCCCCGGGGCCCTCTTAAAGTCTTGTGGGTGGTAGTTGTCACCACATGGGCATGATCGCAGGGATTTGGATACAGGCCTGCAGCAACGAGTCCGGCGAAATGAGCCATATCGACCACGAGGTATGCGCCAACAGAATCCGCGATTTCACGGAACCGTTTGAAGTCAATGATTCGCGAATAGGCACTCCCGCCGGCAACGATGATCTTGGGGTTGTGTTCTTTGGCAAGTCTTTGAACTTCTTCATAGTCGATGGTCTCGGTTTTGAGATCGACACCGTATTGAACGGCGTTGTATATCTTACCGGAGAAGTTGACCGTTGCGCCATGTGTCAGATGGCCCCCGTGGCTGAGTGACATGCCCATGATCGTTTCGCCCGGCTCTGCAAGCGCGAAATAAACGGCCATGTTGGCCTGTGAGCCGGAATGAGGTTGAACGTTGGCGTATCTGACATTGAAGAGTTCCTTTGCCCTGTTTCGCGCAAGCTGTTCAGCCTGATCGACGTATTTACATCCGCCGTAGTATCGCCGCTTCGGATACCCTTCCGCATATTTGTTTGTCAATACACTTCCCATGGCTTCCATGACCGCCCGTGAGGCGAAATTCTCAGAGGCGATCAGTTCAAGCCCCATTTCCTGTCTTTCAAGTTCTCTTTCAAATATTTGATAGATTTCCTGATCTTCTTTTTTCAATTGTTCCCACATTTCAAACCAGCCCCCTTCAATTCCTTTTAGGATACGGTGATCAGTACCTGACCTGTTTCAACGTTGTCTCCTTTTTTACAGTTGACATCTTTAATGACACCGCTGGTATCGCTTATGATATCATTTTCCATTTTCATCGCCTCGAGAACAAGGAGTTTATCGCCCGGCTCGACTTTTTTCCCCGGTTTGGCTTGAACCTCAATGACAAGACCGGCCATCGGGGCAACGACTTCTGTATGCTCTTCCAGACTCTGTGATGGTTCTTCCGGTTCTTCGACTTCCTCTTTCTTTTTGGGTTTCTCCGGTATCGATTTCTGTGTGTTTACTTTTTCCGCAGGCGGTTGAGGAGTTCTTTCGGGATAGTCAACTTCATTGGATTGACTCTGACCCATTTCTTCCACTTCCACCTCATAGGACTTTCCGTTTACACTTACCCGGTATTTTTTTACCATGTCTTCTTTTCACCCTTTCTCCGAGGTCTCCATATGACTTCCCTGTGTCTTCTGAATGGGAGCGCTTCTCTCTTTGGAATTTCCTTCATATTCAATAGTTTGACTTTCTTATGTGTAAAACTCTCTATGGACGCAGTAATGACTGCGACGAGTTCTAAATCATTTTTTTCTTCTTTTTTGCTGCCGCTGGTTTCCTTATGGCCAAACTTTGGCTTATTCTCTTTGTGCTCTTGATTGGAAGCCCTTTTTTTTGTCTTATCCCCGAAAACAAAGCCCAGAAATTTAAAAAGGAAAAAAAGGACTGCAAAGCATAAAAACACGATGGTGATTCCAACAAGGGCAATATTGCCTACATTAAACATTTTTAATGCTCCTTTTTAAAGTTCAACATGTTATCATAAAGGGATATTGCCATGCTTCTTCTCGGGAACCCCTTCAGCTTTTGTCTTAGTCGTTTCGATAGCCCTGTAGATATCTTTTCTCGCTTTCTCCGGTGGCGTTACTTTGTCAATATATCCCCTGGAGGCTGCGACATAGGGATTGGCAAATCTGTCTTTGTAATCATCGATCTTTTCTTTACGTGTCTTCTCAGGGTTGTCGGAATCGTTTATATCTCTCCTGAAAATAACGTTTGCTGCACCTTCAGGTCCCATGACAGCGATTTCTGCTGATGGCAGGGCAAAGACAAAATCTGCTCCGAGATGCTGACTGCCCATGGCGATATAGGCCCCGCCATAGGCCTTTCTCAGGATGAGAGTTATCTTTGGGACAGTGGCCTCGCTGTAGGCATAAAGGAGTTTGGCCCCATGTCTTATAATGCCGTTAAGCTCCTGATTGGTCCCCGGTAGAAAGCCCGGTGTATCGACAAAGGTCAATACCGGGATGTTAAAGGCGTCGAGAAACCGGATGAATCTCGCCCCTTTGTCAGAGGCGTTGATGTCCAGACTTCCGGCCCATATCTTCGGCTGGTTGGCTACGATGCCAACGGTGGAGCCAGCTACGGTTGCAAACCCGATGACCATATTTTCAGCGTAGAACTTTTGAACCTCGAAAAAGCTGTCTTTATCGCAAACGGTATCGATGACTTCCCTCACGTCATAGCTTTTCTTCATATTAGCGGGAACGATTGCCGAGAGGTCTTTGTTATTCTCCAGGGAAAAGCCTCGACTGTCTTTTGAACCATAGGGCATTTCCATGTTATTAGGCGGTATATAGTCGATCAACTGTCGACATTGCTCGAGTGCGTCTTCATCACTTTCTGCCAGGAAATGGGCATTCCCGCTCTTTGTGTTATGAACAAGGGCACCCCCGAGATCCTCCTGAGAGACATCTTCTCCGGTTACGGCCTTTATAACCTGCGGGCCGGTGATGAACATCTTGGCGTTCTTGTCCACCATGATGACAAAGTCCGTTATAGCGGGGGAGTAAACTGCTCCTCCGGCGCAGGGTCCCATGATAATGGATATCTGCGGAACAACCCCGGAGGCTCTTGTGTTTCTGAAAAAGATGCCGCCATATCCGAAAAGGGCATCCACTGCCTCCTGAATCCTGGCTCCGCCGGAATCGTTGATGCCAATGATCGGAATGCCTGTTTTCATGGCGAGATCCTGTATCTTCATGATCTTTTTGGCGTGCATTTCGCCGAGCGACCCCCCCATGACGGTAAAGTCCTGTGAGAAGACGGCCACTGTCTGCCCGTTGATCTTTCCCGTTCCTGTGATAACGGCGTCAGCCGGTATAGTCTTCTTTTCCATGCCGAAATTGTCACATCGATGCTTGACAAACTTGTCCATTTCAAAAAAGGTTCCCTTGTCCAGGAGCAGATCGATTCTTTCTCTTGCGGTCAGTTTACCTCTTGAATGCTGTTTTTCGATCCTCTTCTCGCCACCGCCTGCTTCGATCTCTTTCTCTTTTTTCTTAAATTCCTCTATCAGTTGATTCATTTTGTTTGACATTTATACCCTCCTGTTAATGCGAGCCTTCAACTAATTCAAGTAAAACACCTTTGGAACTCTTCGGATGAAGAAATGCTACCCTTGTGCCTCCCGCTCCCGGCTGAGGTTTATCTGAGAGCAGTCTGTACCCGTTTTCTCTGAGTTCATCCATCGCCTCTTCAATGTTGTCAACATTGACAGCTATATGCTGGATGCCTTCTCCTCTTTTCTCAATGTGTTTTTGAATGGTGCTGGAATCATCTGTCGGTTCAAGCAGTTCAAATTTCGATTCGCCCACCTCAAGAAAAGCCGTTCTCAGCTTTCTCTCCTCGATGTTTTCGATCCCTTTCAAGTCGAGTCCAAGCGTATCACGATACAGTTTTAACGAGTCCTGAATGGATTTGACGGCAATGCCAATGTGGTCCACTCTGTTTACCTTCATTTAAAAACCCCCTATAGCAAGTTCGGGATGCTTT
Source organism: uncultured Thermotogaceae bacterium (assembly GCA_964631265.1). Taxonomy (GTDB): domain Bacteria; phylum Thermotogota; class Thermotogae; order MWEM01; family MWEM01; genus CAZVWW01. The sequence goes on along the minus strand of CAZVWW010000021.1, from coordinate 3,358 downwards.
CCATTTCTGGAAATCCTCCCGGTTGAAATTATAGCATATTCCTATTTTTCAATCCCCACTCTGGCCTGAACACCCTGCTGGTAATAATGCTTGATTTCTTTCATCTCGGTCACCAGATCGGCTCTTTCAACGAGTTCTTCCGGTGCGTATCTTCCGGTGATGATAATCTCGGTTTTGGGATGTTTTTTATTCAGCACTTGAATGACATCATCTGTACTGAAGAGTTTGAAAAAGATTGCAATGTTGAGCTCATCCATGACAACAACATCGTAATCACCGGAACGGATCTTCTTTTCCAGCTCCTTCAGTCCATTCACGGCCAGTCTGATGTCTTCATCGGTGGGTTTGTCAACGATAAAACACTTCCGGCCGTATTGTTTCAGTTCAAACCCGTCGAGGAACTCGACAGCCTTCATTTCGCTGTATTCCATCCCCTTGACAAATTGCCCGAAAAAGACCTTCTGACCGGCACATACGGCACGCAGTGATAAGCCGAGAGCAGCCGTTGTCTTTCCTTTTCCGTTGCCGGTGTATATCTGAATGTAACCTTTTTTGATAATATCACGCCCTTTCATAAACGCTTATGAGTTTATTGTACAATAAAACCGGGTCTTTTCAAAGTATTGGGAGTTGAGCGTGTAGGTGTCGGATAGTGTGATAAAATAAAGTGGTTTAAAACTGTTTTTTTATATCATCAATAATGACAATATCAACGCGGGAATCAACGGTTAGCCCCCTCTAATTTGTTTGAAGGAGAATTATGTTTGAAAAAGTATTAGTGGTCGGAGCAGGTTTGGCTGGATCGGTCTGTGCCAGAAAACTGGCTGAAGCCGGCGAAAAAGTTTTAGTTGTAGAAAGATTGAACCATATCGGCGGTCATTGTTATGACTTCAAAAACAATGCCGGAATTACGGTTCACAGGTATGGCCCGCATATTTTTCATACAGAGAGTAAGCGGGTCTGGGATTTTGTCACCGGTTTTTCTGATTTTCATTATTATCAGCACCGTGTACTCGCTTATGCGGAGGGGGCATTTCACAAGTTTCCGATTAACCTGGACACTATCAACGGGATTTATGGTACTGCGTTAAACATCAATGAAGTCGAAGGCTTCTTGTCGAATGAAGTGGAATCCTCCAATTATCAAGACCCTGTTGAAAACTTTGAGGATGCTGTTATAGCACAAGTTGGAAAAAAGATGTATGAAATGTTTTTTCGCAATTACACGATTAAGCAGTGGGAAAGGGATCCAAGAGAATTGAGTCCGGAGCTGGCAAAACGTATTCCCGTCCGCAAGAACCGGGATGCCCGGTATTTTTCAGATCCGTATCAGGGGATACCTGAAAAAGGCTATACAGCGTTAATCAGTGCTATCCTGGATCATGAGAACATATCGGTTCTCTTAAACACGGACTATTGTTCTATCAAAGATTCAATAAACGCACGAATGACTGTTTATACGGGTGAGCTGGATCGTTTTTTTGATTACAGACATGGAAAACTGGCGTACAGATCCCTTGACTTGGCATTCAAGACCTTCGATAAGGCGTATTATCAAGATGTGGCAACGGTCAATTACCCGAATGACTATGACTGGACGAGGATTACCGAGTTCAAACACTTTCTTGATGAGCAGTCCGATAAAACAACGGTCTGCTTTGAATATCCGCGAGCTGATGGGGAACCGTATTATATTGTCATGAATGCGGAAAACATGAAAAAAAGAGAGGAGTATATGGAGGAGGCCGAACGTTTAGAACACTCTGGAAGATATCTTTTCGTCGGCAGACTGGCCGAGTACCAGTATTATAATATGGACCAGGTGATTTTGAGGGCTCTTGAGAAGATGGATGATTATTTCAAGTAGTTATGCCGGCCTTTGGAGGTTTCATGAAGATAGAGAGAAAGTATCTGAAGCATATACTGATCATTATTATTCTGGGTTGTTTAACCTACGTCATTCTGTCCTTTTGGCAGGGCTTTGGTGAGATAAGGCAGTCTTTTTTGAGTTACCGGTATGATCGGTTTTTTTTGGCTTTTGCCGTTATATCACAGACCTGGCTGGTGGAGGCCCTGATGTTGAAGATCGTGGTTGGCAGGATTCAAATGGTCTCTTTTTTAAGTTCGCTCAGAATTGCGATGGTCACGCAGTTTTTTAATCTGATCACCCCGTTTTATACGGGTGGTCAACCTTTCACCGTTTATTATTATTCAAAAGCGGGCATTGAGTATGAAAAATCCATCGCTGCCATCCTCTACAAGGCGTTTACCTTTCAAATTGCCATTGCTCTTCTGGGAGCCGTTAGTCTTTTGTTCTCGCTTAATCAAGTTACAGATCTGATGGTCGGGGTTACACTGGCCGGGATTGCCATCAATGCCGGGGTGGCTTTTATCATGCTTTTGATTGGCAGGAGCAAACGGGTCGGCGATGTCCTCATCAACCTGTTGTTGAGAATCTTGTCGAAACTCCGCATTATCAGGGATGATGAAAAGGTCAGGGACGAAATCGATCGGAGGGCGTTGGAGTTTAACAACATGTTTAGTGAATACGGACATCAGCGATCGGTTTTTTTGAAGCTGCTTTTTCTTAATCTGCTAAATTATGCCTTGTATGCGTTATCTGCCGTCATTATTCTCAGCGGGATTGGTATTCTCCCGGATGTTGATCTCTTCAACAGAACCGTGATGCTCAATATATCCTCAAGCGCAGTACCAACCCCCGGTACAACGGGCGGGATTGAAGGGCTTTACTTTCTCTTTTTCAACGGGATGGCCCGCAGCAGCGAGTTGACATTGGGAGTCTTTCTCTGGAGAATGGTCTCATATTATCTCAGTATCGCCTTTTCCGGCCTGTTTGTCTTTAAGGTTTTCAGCAGAAAAGAGGCGGAACAGATTGAATGATTCAAAAGTAATCAATCTCAAATATCTTGCCCGCTTTGATCTTGTCAACAACTTTCTCGTTTATGGTGAAATGATAGGCGGCTGAAATACAAAACGTTGGGTATGTGTTACTTTGTCCTTTTTTGAGATCTTCGTTTTTAACGAATGTTGTTCCCAGCGTTCCCTCAAGCCGGATCCCCGGTGAGACCATCCAGTTTCCGGATACTTCAAATGTGTCTTCTCGTTGTAAGACCGGGTCATCCAGCCAGATGAAATGCCCCTTATCCTTCCAGTCAGGTGGTAAGGAAGAGAAGGGATCTTGTTCTCCAAAGGTCAGAAACTCATAATGAAGACCGAGTGAAGCATCGGCCTCTTCAAAGTGATGTTCGTATCTTGCGCTGAACGCTGCGTTGTTCTCGCCGTATTTATAACCAATCATATTGTAAGGCAGCGGGAGCTCTTCAATAGTTTCATACCG
>CAZVWW010000020.1:0-25660 GCA_964631265.1 uncultured Thermotogaceae bacterium | reverse complement strand
AATCAGACCCTTGTGTCAAAATACTGGATGGGGATCATGAACGAGGAGGACTTAGCCAGAAATTTCAGGGCGAAATCGAGTCGTTCCTCCGGTTATGACCGGAAACAGACCTCTCAGTCAGGGAGTTATTCCATGGGGAATTTCACCCAGTATCTCAGGGAGAAATCGCTCACCATTGACCTGAACGATTATAGACATCCTAAGATCAAGAACAGGGTGTTCCCCTATAAAAGCCACATTGTTTTTGAAAAGGTGGTCCTCAGAAAACGGATTGTCAAGGTTATCCCTGAGCTAATCGAGGAATGGGGCAACGAATACAGAGAACTTTCCAATCTTCTCGGAACGGATGAATTCGTTGTTTTACCTTTGGTTGGTCGTTTTGAAACGGTCGGGGTTCTAATACTCGACAACCGGTTTTCCGACCGTGAGATCTCGAATGAGATCCTGGATGTGCTCAAGATCTTCGCGGACAACGCCGGTCTGGCCATTGAAAACGTGGGAAACTACGAGGAATTGAAATCAAAGACCCTCTCCATGGAAAGACAAACAGCTCTGCTGAACTATCACAAAGAGTTTACAATGAGTATCCTCGAGAGTCTCGATGTGGCGATTGTCGTTCTGGACAGAGAGGATAAGATACGAGAATGGAACAGAAGAGCGGAATCAATCTTCAGATTTTCAAAGGAACAGGTGCTGGGAATGTCTTTTGATGTTCTCGGCTATAAATTTGAAGATCTGGAGAATGTTTCCGAGAAGATTTACGAAGTCAAAAACACGATCGTCCTGACTGAATACGAGTTCGAAAGAGATGATGAAACGATTTATCTCGATATCAAGTTTACCCCGTTGCGATCAAACGAATCAGAGAGAATTGAGGGGATCATCGTCATGTTCGACGATGTGACTCAGAAAAAGCTCCTCGAAAACGAGATACGCCGGAGGGAAAAACTCTCAACACTCGGTGAGATGTCCGCAAGGGTAGCTCATGAGATAAGAAATCCCCTCTCAGTCATCGGCGGTTTTACACAGAGAATGTCAAGGGCGGTAAAGGAAAACAAAATCGAGAAAACCGGACGATACCTGAAGATAATATCCGATGAGGTTCACCGATTAGAGGGAATAGTGGAAGAGATCCTTGAATTCAGCCGTCCAAGAAAGAGACTTGAGTTCGAGCAATTTGATATCAGTGAAGCCATTAACGACCTTCTGATCCTTTATGATGATAAGATCAATGAAGAGGAAATAGAGCTTAAAAAGGAGCTGTCTGAAGAGGTCATTTACGCCGATAAAAAGCGGATCAAACAAGCCCTGATCAATCTAATTCTGAATGCAGTCGAGGCGTGCAAAGAAACCATTATCATTATGAACGAAAGAGTAGACAACAAGACCAGGATATCGGTCAAAAACGACGGCGAGCCCATCACCAAGGAAAAAGAAGATAAGATATTCTCTCCTTTTTTCACAACAAAGACTTCCGGAACCGGTTTGGGTCTGCCGATAACGAAAAAGATAATCGAAGAGGAACACAATGGTACGCTCCATATTGAATCAGAGAGAATCGACGAAAACGACTACACCGTTTTTGTGATGGAGATACCGGATGCTGAGATAAACCATGATAATTCAACAGAACAGGAGGAATAAAAATGGAACAGCCGAAGATTCTTATCGTAGAAGATGAGGATAACATGAGATTTCTCATCTCTGAAGAACTCGAGGATGAAGGCTATGTAGTTGATAGCGCCTCAAATGCGAGAGAAGCACTTGACATGCTGAATGAGAATAATTATGAGATTATTACAATTGATATTGAGATGCCGGAAATGAACGGTCTTGAATTGGCCGGTGAGATCAGGGAAAAGAAGATTCCTGTCAAAATCATTCTGTTGACGGCATACAGTCACTACAAAAATGATCTTTCCTCTTGGGCGGCTGACGCATATGTTGTCAAAAGTTCGGATTTCTCTGAACTGAAAAGAGAAATAGAGCTCATGCAGGGGGATTAACCGTTGTTTGTACCCGTTTAACAAAAATATTAAAAGATGATTTTATATATAGGAGGTGTCAAGGCGTTACTTCCGAAGAACTGGTTTTTTTAGTTCGCAAATGTTTAGAAAACAGGGAATAAGGAAAGTGTATCCGCGGTTGTGTCCGGAAACCGACTTTTCTTTAGAAGAAAACGCCGTAAAAATGGAATACAAAAAAACGCTGAATCTACCGAAGACAAAGTTTAAGATGAGAGCAAAACTCACATCAAAAGAACCCGGATATCTCGACAAATGGGAAAAAGAGGATATTTACAACTATATTCAGGAAGAGAGAAAAGAGAGCCCGGATTATATCCTTCATGACGGCCCTCCGTATGCAAACGGCTCGATCCATATCGGGACCGCCTTAAACAAGATATTAAAAGATATCATTATAAAATACAAAGTGATGCAGGGTTATCGATCCCCTTATGTTCCCGGATGGGATACCCATGGTCTCCCTATCGAGCATCAGGTTTCACTGAAACTGGGGGATAAACTGAAAGACATGAGCAAATTGCAGATCCGAAAGGAATGTGCGAAATATGCCATGAAATTCCTTGATCTTCAGCGAAAGGATTTTAAGAGACTGGGAGTAACCGGTGAATGGGACAACCCATATATGACACTTGAGCCGGCTTACGAGGCGAATGTGCTTGAAAATCTGAAAGCCCTCGTCACAAACGGCAACGTCTACAGGAGTAAAAAAGTTGTCCACTGGTGTCCAAACTGTGAAACAGCACTGGCCGAGGCTGAAATAGAATACAAAGATGAAACCTCGGATTCGATCTATGTCAAATTCAAATTGGAAGGGACAGAAGACACCTACATCATCATCTGGACAACCACGCCGTGGACCATACCGGCAAATTTAGCCATTGCGGTTCACCCTGATTTTGACTATGTTCAATTCGATGCGAACGGGGAGAAATGGATAATGGCTGAAAAACTGGTCGAAGAACTGTTTAACAAACTCGAAAAGGAAAAACCGGAGACCTATGAAAAGTCGTGGAAGGGAAAAGAGCTCGAGGGAAAGAAGGCAAAGCACCCGTTCATCGACAGAGATTCGCTTGTTGTACTGGCCGATTATGTCACCACCGAGACCGGTACCGGTTGTGTCCATACAGCGCCCGGTCATGGTGTTGATGACTATCTGACAGGAAAAAAATACGACCTTGACATCCTCTCCCCCGTCGATGGGAAAGGAAAATACACCGGTGAATTCCCGGAAATGGAAGGCCGGTTCGTCTTTAAAGCGAACAAAAACGTCATTGAAAAACTGGAAGAGATCGATAAACTGGTCTATGCTGAAAAATACACCCATTCCTATCCGCATTGCTGGCGATGCAAAAAACCCATCATTTTCAGGGCAACAGAACAGTGGTTTATCAATGTGGATGAGAATAAACTGCGTCAGAGAGTCCTGTCCGAGGTAAAAAAGGTGCAATGGGTACCTGAATGGGGAGAAAACAGGATAACCGCCATGATCGCGGACAGACCGGACTGGTGCATTTCACGTCAGAGATCATGGGGCATACCGATTCCAGCCTTCTTCTGTGAAAAATGCGGAGAAACCATATTAAATGAAGAGACGATGGATCATGTGATCAAGATCGTCAAAGAAAAAGGGACGGACGCGTGGTTCGAACTGGCGGTGGACGATCTGCTTCCAAACGATTATCAATGCCCCCATTGCGGCAACAGTGACTTTTCAAAGGAAGAGGATATACTCGATGTTTGGATCGATTCGGGTTCCTCGTTTGAAGGCGTTTTGAGACAGCGTCAAGAACTGAAATATCCGGCTGATGTCTACCTTGAGGGAAGCGACCAGCACAGAGGGTGGTTCAATTCCTCTATCTTCCTGTCTGTTGCCAAACATGGACACGCTCCTTTTAAAGAAGTCATCACCCATGGGTTCATACGGGACGGGAAAGGACATAAGATGAGCAAATCCCTTGGTAATGTCATACTCCCCCAGGAGATCACCGAACAATACGGGGCCGATCTCCTGCGATTATGGGTTGGCTCATCAGATTACAGGAACGATATCAATGTGTCAATGGGGATCCTTAAACAATATACGGAATCATATAAGAAGATACGAAATACCATCCGGTTCCTCCTTGGAAATCTAAAAGACTTTGATCCTGTACAAAACGGGATAATAAAAGAAAAAATGACAGAATTTGATCGCTGGGCCATGTCAAGACTCCAGAATCTCATCGCGAGAGTTCGTAACTATTACGATCATTATGAATTCTACAAGGGAGTGCAGGCGATTAACAAATACATCATCTCTGATTTGAGCAATGTCTATCTCGATGTCCTGAAAGACCGCCTTTATGTTGAGGGTCAGGATTCAAGGATCAGACGTTCCGGGCAGACAGTTATGTTTGAAATCCTCAAAGCTCTGACTTTCATGCTTGCACCGATTCTTACATTCAGCATGGAAGAGGTTTATGAGTATTTCCCGGAAAGTATGAAGAGATTTAAGACCATACAGGCCGAAAAATGGCCCGAATCAGACAAAGAGTTTATTGATCCGGAATTGGAGGAAAAATGGCAAGACTTACTTGACATAAAAGAAAAAGTCAATATAAAGCTGGAAAAGAATCGTACAGAGGGTGAGATTGGCCATTCACTTGATGCGAAAGTTAAAATTACCACCTCCTCCGATGGAGTTTATGAATTACTCAAAGAAGAGGCGGATATCCTGGACAACTTGTTCATCGTTTCCCAGGTTGAAATAGAAAAGACAGAAGACGGAGAACTGGATATAACAGTTCAACACGCTGAAGGGGAAAAGTGCCAGAGATGCTGGAAATATGACATCCGAACAGGCGAAAACGAAAAATATCCCGATACCTGTCCCCGATGTGCAAAAGTCCTGGAGAAGAATTATCCTGATCTACAGGAATAGATAACCGGAGGTCTAAATGGGTTATAAAATCACTGAAAAGAAAAAGATAGCACCCGATGAATACGACATATGGGTCCAGGCCCCGAGAATTGCAAAACATGCCAGTGCAGGGCAGTTTGTTATCATCATTGTTGATGAGGAAGGCGAACGAATCCCCCTGACAATTGCCGGAATGAGAGAGGACGAAGAGATCCGGTTGATCTACCAGGTCGTCGGGTCCTCCACCGAAAAGCTCTCACGACTTGATACAAGAGACGAGATCGGAAACATCGCCGGCCCTCTCGGTAAACCCTCGGAGTTAACTCGGGGAAAGCAGACGCTTGTAATAGGGGGCGGTGTGGGAATTGCCGCCATCGTCCCGATTATTCAGGCTCTGAAGGCATCTGACAACATGGTCACTGTCATTCTTGGCTCAAGAGACGCCGACCATATGATCCTGAAAGAGGAGATAGAATCGGCCGCAGACGAGGTTTTAATATACACCGACGACGGTTCTCTCGGCGAAAAGGGGAGGGTAACAGATGCCATGATGAAACTGCACAAAGACGGCAGAGACTTTGACCAGGCATGGGCCGTCGGGCCCACCATTATGATGAAATACTGTTCTCTTCTGGCCAAAGACATCGATTTACCGATTTGGACCTCTCTCAACCCCATTATGATTGATGGCACGGGAATGTGCGGGGGGTGCCGGGTTAAGGTAAGAGATGAGATCAAATTTGCCTGTGTTGACGGGCCTGAATTCGACGGGCGTTTTGTAGACTGGAAGATGCTCATGCAAAGACAGAAACAGTACAAAAAGGAAGAGCGGCAATCTCACGACCATTGCCGCTTGAACCTGGATTAGAATAGGGGGAAGAGATTATCAGCAATCAAAAAAAGAGGACACCTATCAGTGAAAGACCCCCTGAAGTGAGGAAAAAGGACTTCTTTGAGGTCAATCTGGGTTATACCCCCGATGAGGCTGTCAAAGAAGCGGAAAGATGTTTACAATGCAGCAATCCTCCCTGTGTAAAGGGCTGTCCTGTTAATATTGATATTCCCGGTTTTATTAAGAAGATCAAAGAGGGGAATATCGAAGAATCAGCCGGTATATTAAAAGAAACCAACAATCTTCCAGCAGTCTGTGGAAGAGTTTGCCCGCAGGAAACCCAATGTGAGGGTACCTGCATCATGAACCGAATGGAGGGATTCGAACCGATTTCAATCGGTAAACTGGAACGTTTTGCAGCGGATGAATCCACTCAAAGTGAATTCCCGAAAATCGAAGTAAAAAAGCCACAAAGAAAAGAAAAAATAGCGGTTGTGGGCAGTGGACCCGCCGGATTGACATGTGCAGCCAACCTGGCAAAACGCGGATATGGGGTCATTATTTATGAGGCGCTTCATCTTCCCGGAGGAGTCCTTGTTTACGGGATTCCAGAATTCAGACTCCCTAAGAAAATCGTCGGAAAAGAGATTGATGAGGTTCGAAAGCTTGGTGTCAGGATAGAGGTGGATACCATCATCGGAAAAACACTTACAATCGACGAACTTCGCGAAAGTTTCGACGCAATATTCATTGGCATTGGGGCAGGCACACCGCGAATGATGAACATTCCCGGTTCGGACCTGATCGGAATCTACTCATCAAGTGAGTTTCTCACGCGTATCAATCTGATGAAGGGTTTCAGATTTCCCGAATTTGACACCCCGGTCAAGGTGGGACAAAAGATAATTGTTGTCGGGGGCGGAAACGTTGCAATGGATTCTGCAAGAAGCGCACTTAGAATCTCACAATCGGATGTTAAAGTGGTTTATCGCCGGAGTGAAGAACAGATACCAGCCAGAATAGAGGAATATCACCACGCGGTGGAAGAGGGAATAGAATTCCATTGGTTAACGAATCCTGTTGAGTATCTATCCGATGAAGAAGGGGCCATAAAAGCTGTTAAAGTCCAGAAGATGCAACTCGGTGACAAAGATTCCTCCGGTCGCAGAAGACCGGTGCCGATTGAGGGAGCTTATGAAACAATGGAGGCGGATACCGTTATCGAAGCCATCGGCCAGACCCCAAACAAAGTACTGCTTGATACCTTTCAAGATGTCAGGCTCAATAAGAAGGGGAATATTGAAGTTGATGAAAAGACACTCGGTTGTTATCCGGAAACCGACGAGTCTTCCGTGGAGGGTATCTTTGCCGGCGGGGATATTGTAACCGGAGCTGCAACAGTCATTGAGGCAATGGGAGCCGGTAAAAGAGCTGCAGCTTCAATTGACAGATATCTGAAGAGCAGGGTATAAGGGAATAATCAGATGAGTTTATTAATGAATAACTCAGGGGTGATACAGTGATCATAAAAAACTGGTTTACACAAATACGTACGGTTGTGAATCCGGAAACCGATATGGAAGAACTGAAACTCATTTTTGCAAGCGAGGATGTCAATACACTCCCCGTTGTCGACAAGGAAAAAAATTATTACGGACTGATACACTTCAGCGATATAGCCGATGCGGAGGAAACAGAAAACGTGCTCGATTACACGACATCAAAACATCTGTTCATCTTTGATGATTACACAATGGAGGATGTCTCTCTGCTTCTGATGGATAATCATGAGATTGTCATCCCGGTCTTGAACAAAGAGTTGAAATACCTCGGAACCATCACCATCTACGAAATACTTGAATCATTTGCCACCATGCTCTCTTTTGACAAACGAGCCATTTCAATATCATTCAAATTAAGAGATAAACCCGGACAGCTCAAGGCGATTGTGGATATATTTGCTCATGAGAACCTGAATATCATTTCAATTTTCACCTATCCGGATGATGAAGGTCAAAGAACCGTCTTTCTAAAACTTGATTCGACAGATGTTAAGTCTGTTGAGAGGATTCTGGCTGTAAATGAACTGGAACCGGACTATCTGAAACTGAGGAAACTGGTCTGAAAAAGCTGTGACAACTCAGAGAGTAATCAACCGTAAAAAACAGGAGGGAAAACATGAGAGTTGCTATGATTTCATATGAAGTATTCCCCTTTGCAAAAGTGGGCGGGTTGGCCGATGTTATCGGAACCCTTCCGAAATATCTCGAAAGAAACAATCTTGAAGTGGATATATTCATGCCTTATCATAAGATAGTGGATCAGAATGCCATCAAATACGACTACGAGATTGAAAAAATATTCAATTCTTTTGAAGTCCCCTTTGTACAGACAACTGAAAAGGCCAGTCTGTATAAAACGAAACTGCCGGGAACAAACGTGACCTGTTATCTTGTTGGAAGCAGGGAATACTTCTCAACAGAAGAGGTATACGGTGATGGGGAGCCGGCAACACAAGCCATCTTCTTCTCCGCGGCATCCCTTGCATCAATTAAACAGTTGAATAAAAAGTATGATGTGATTCATTCAAATGACTGGCAGACCGGACTTGTTCCGGTTTATCTGAAAAGCCTCTACAAAGATGAGAGCATCTTTCACTCCTCCCTGAGTGTTTATACTATCCACAATCTGGGTTATCAGGGGAGGGTGGCCAGCAGATTCCTCAACTTTGCCGGATTACCACATTATCTGTACAATGTTGATGCACTCGAATTTTACGGGGATATCAACTTCATGAAGGGTGGGATTCTTTTTTCGGATATTATTACGACAGTCAGCCCCACCTACGCACAGGAGATACAGACCGGCAGATTCGGTGAACATCTTGAAGGCGTACTCAGTATCAGAAGCGAATCGCTATATGGCATTCTAAATGGCATTGACTATGAAGTCTTTAACCCTGAAAACAGTGATCTTGTTCCGCATCCTTTTAACAAGAACAATTTAGAGGGGAAAAAGAAGTCTAAAAAGGAGCTCCAGAAGCGAGTTGGCCTCCCCGTTAATGAGGATATACCGGTTATTGGTATTATAACCCGACTGGTGTCTCAAAAGGGTCTTGATATCTTTTCGAAGATTGCCCATCTGTTCTTCTTGCAAAATGTTCAACTCATTCTCCTTGGGACAGGCCAACCCGAGTATGAGAACATGATGAAGGAACTCGGGAAAAAGTATCCGGATAAAGTCTCTGCCAACATTGAGTTTGACATAGAACTGGCGAATCAGATATACATCGGAAGCGACATATTCCTCATGCCGTCAAAGTATGAACCATGCGGCCTGGGCCAGATGTTCAGTCTGCGGATGGGAACCATACCCGTTGTAAGGTTTACAGGGGGGTTGGCCGATACCGTCAGAGAGTTTGACCTTGAAAAACTGACAGGTAATGGTTTCGGCTTCAGGGATTACTCGGAATCTGAATTATTGTATGCCCTTATGAGAGCTCTTTATACCTATCACGACAAAGAAAAATGGGGTAAAATCATGAGCAATGCAATGGAGGATGACCTTTCCTGGGAACGCTCCGCCAAGGAATATCTCTACGTTTATAAAGAGGGAAAAAACAAAAAGGAAAACTTTTAGGAGGTTAGTCAAAATGCCGGAATTAAGAAGAGACCCGGTTACAAACAGATGGGTGATAATAGCCACTGAAAGATCCAAAAGACCTATGGATTTTTCGACCAGGTCGGAAGAATTGAAATCCAATTTCTGCCCTTTTGATTACGGAAACGAATACACTACCCCCCCGGAGATTTTGGCGTTTAGATCGAAAGATTCACAGCCAAACAGCCCGGGGTGGTGGATAAGAGTTGTCCCAAATAAATTTCCCGCTTTAAACGACGATCTGAAGCTGGAAAGATACGGTCATGGCATGTACGATGCCGTAACCGGTTTCGGTCACCATGAGATTGTCATCGAAACACCGGATCATAACGCATCAATCGCAACACTCGAACAGGAACAGGTTGAAGAAGTTGTCTGGGCATATAAGACACGATACAATGCCATTGCAAAGAGTGAGAATATTCGTTATGTCCTGATATTTAAAAATCATAAGAGAGATGCGGGCGCTTCGCTTCACCATGCTCATTCTCAGATCATTGCCACGCCGATCGTTCCCAAGCGGGTACAGGAGGAATTAGACGGTTCGAGGATGCTTTACAAATTCAAGGAGAGATGTGTGTTCTGCGATATTATTTATCAGGAAAGAATGGAAAGCACACGGATCATAGAAGAATCCGATAATTTTATTGCGATCTGCCCATATGCCGCAAGATTTCCCTTTGAGACCTGGATACTGCCGAAAAAGCACAATCATGATTTTGGAAAAATCTCCGAAAAAGAGGTTCCGGGATTTGCGGAGATACTTAAACGTTCTCTTTTAAGGATATATAAATCTCTCGAAAACCCCCCTTTCAATTTCATGCTGCATACCGCACCGGCAACCGGCGATGGAAAGGATTTTTATCACTGGCATCTTGAAATCGTGCCGAGATTAACAAAGATTGCAGGTTTTGAATGGGGTTCCGGATTCTATATCAATCCAACTCCTCCCGAAGATGCTGCAAAATATCTAAGGAGCGTCGAACTGTGAAGGGTGGAGAACTGATCGATTTAGGTTTTAAGACCTATATCGTTAAAAACAGAATCCAGGGCATCTTTTCACCCAGTAATACTGTCATCAGAAAGTTTAAAACCGTTGCGGGAAAAGAACAGATGATACTGAACTTTACGTTCGGTTATGAGACGCAATCGTTCATTATGATGGACAGCGGTCACGTTGTGATGACCACATTGAACATCGAGAAATTCATGGAAAAATATCAGCAAGACACCATCCTGCCCTGAAAATTATAACCCCGGGTGATAACTATTGAGTTATGCAATCGTATATCTGCCGCTCGAACCCGAGATGGCCAAGCAGAAAAATCTACCGTTGAAACTGCCGGTATTGGCAGAGGATCTGCCAATTATAAAAGAAGAGAATACAATCCCTCTCGAGATCATACTCCGGGGGTTGAGAGCTCAATACAGAACGGAGAAGGATAGCTTCTATCGTTCCTATCTCAGATATTTTGTCCTCGAAAAATTCAAACTTGAATTACTGAACGACAATGTTGAGCAGGCCGCTGAATTGTTAGAAGAAGCTTCCCGCTATGGCCGGGATGATTATATCCTTCATCTCTACAAAGGTCTTCTGCTGAAGAAGAAAGGGGAAATGGGTGAGGCTGAAGCTGAGATAAGGCTTGCCTTATCGATGAATCCCGCCTCTCCCATCGCCCCGTTTGAACTCGGGAGACTTCTTGAAGAGAAAGATGATATTGACAGTGCGCTGGATGCCTACACCATGACACTTGAAAGGGACAAGAAGTTTATCCCTGCCTATGTGGCCTGTGGGGATATATTCTTCCGGGTTTCAGATTTTGCTTCCGCAATTTCTTTTTATGAAAAAGTCCTCTCAATTACCAAAGACTTTCTGCCACCCTACGTCAGATTGGGTGTTATATACAACCGCGAACAGAAATTTGATAAGGCCGGAAGCTATTTCGAGAGAGGGCTCAAACGGTTCCCGGATGATTACGAACTGAACTACAACATCGCCTTCACCTATACGCGTCTTTCCAGACTTGACAAAGCTGCAGCCCATTTAAAAAAGGCAATAGAGATATCTCCTGACAAGGCTGCTCCATACAACGAGCTGGGAATCATCTATAAAAACACGGGGCTATACCAAAAAGCCATCTCCACCTTCAAAACGGGGATGGAGATTGAATCATCCAATATATTAAAATGGAATCTCTCCTGGGCTCTGGCGTTAAACGGAGAGTATGATATGGCTTTAAAAGAACTTGACGAACTTGAAGACGATCTGATTGAATCAGCTGATTATCTGAAGGGATTGATCGAGAAGGATATGACGATACAGAAGACAGCATTTTCGATTGAGAAGTTCTCGGACTGGGTACTTGAAGTCTACGGGGAAATAGAACCGGAGCTGAAAGCCCGTCTGTCCTCTCCCTCACATCAGAATAATCTTGAACTAAACCACAGTTTTGATCTCATTCTCCTGCCACTGATAAACGATCTGTTAAAGGTTTATCGCGACTATCCTCTGATGTTGATGAGAGCATTGACGCTTTTCTCCTGTCAGATAGCGGGCTCACAAAAATGGTTGGCCTTTTCAAGGTTTCTGGTGGTTGTTTCCGGCTGGGACACCCCTTTCATGCTGTTGGAGACAGAGAAAGAGGAGCTTGTAGAGACACTGGTGGACATTGACTGGCAACTGACAGAAAGACTTGCAAGACTCGATCGCGATTCATTCAAGGACTATGACGATCTCCTCGAAGAACCTTTGGATATCGGGGATCATAAGAATCTGATGATGCTGATCCTTAATCTGTTATGGATTCAACCCGATGAAGCTGAGATCGGTGAAATTGCCTCCGTATATGATAATGCTAAACCATTGGAGGAATTACTGCTCCAAATTCTGAAAAAGGATTGATCTTATGAATGACAACGCTTCTGACAGAGTAAGAAGTTTCAGTTATCCCAAGACCTTTCTCCTTGGTTTTGGTTTTATGGGAGTCAGTCTCATTTGGGCCATGTACAATGCATTTGTACCAATATTTTTAAAAGGCTTTGCCATCAGCTCAGTTTTAATTGGTTTCATCATGACCTTTGATAATATTCTTGCCGTTATTCTTCAGCCCTACATCGGATTCTTAAGCGATAACACCGTGACAAAGATCGGAAAGCGAAAACCCTTCATTCTGATCGGAGCTCCCGTCGGAGCCCTTTTCTTCCTGTTGATCCCATTCGTAAGAGACATCGGCCTCTTCTGGATGCTTGCTGTTATTATTGTGATGAACATCGCAATGGCGATCTTCAGATCACCGGTCATTGCTCTTATGCCGGATATCGTTCCCTCCCTACACAGAAGTAAGGCAAACGGTGTCATTAACTTCATGGGTGGCTTCGGAAGCCTGCTGGCCTTTTTCGTTGGGGGAATCCTCTTTGATATTCAACCCTCCATCCCTTTCATAGCAGCAGCCGGAGCACTTATCATCAGTTCCTCCCTTGTTCTGTTCTTTATAAAAGAGCCCCGGCTCAAACCCGACAGAACGCTCTATGAGGATATTCCAGAGCCTTCCCGCAAGGTCAAAAAACGCGAAAAGGTCGGTTTTTCAGATGCCTTCACTTCACTCTTCAAGGCATTAAGGGATATCTTTACAGGTGAGAACAAAAGTGAACTCTTTATCCTTCTGGCGATCTTTTTCTGGTTTTCCGGATTCGGTACCCTGGAAACCTTTTTTACAATCTATGGAACCCAATATCTTGAAGTGACCCCGGGAAATGCATCAATCGCTTTGGGACTCTTCTCATTAACGTTTATGATCTTTGCCATTCCGGCGGGGTTTATCGGTAGTAAGGCCGGACGGAAAAAGACAATCATCTCCGGTCTGTTAATCCTGATTATCGCCATTTTTGTTATCAGTATGATTAACATAACAAACGCCCGGAACTATATCAACACATTGGATATCATTCACCTCATCCCCAGAACAAGAGAATTCGGGCTGGTAATGGCGATGCTGATTATTGGCGGAATCGGCTGGGCCTGCATCAACATCAATTCCCTGCCAATGGTGGTTGATATGGTCGAAGAGAACAAAGTCGGTGGACACACCGGACTCTATTATTTCTTCTCAATGATGGCATCGATTGTTGCTCCCCCTCTTGTAGGAGCTGTCATCGATATGTTATCATATCCATCTATGATTAAATTCTCAGTTCTTGCCTTTACAGCAGCTCTTATCTGTGTATTCTTTGTGACAAAAGGAGAGGCAAAGGAGCAGGATACAGTTCATAAACAGAAAGGGATGGCATAAGCATGGTATTGCAAATCATCATTCTCGTTATCGGATTAACCCTCTTGATAAAAGGAGCTGACTGGCTTGTTGACGGCGCCAGCTATCTTGCTGAAAGCCTCGGCGTTTCTCCTCTCTTCATCGGCTTAACCGTTGTTGCCTTTGGCACCAGCGCCCCTGAACTCGCTGTCAGCCTTTCTGCAACGCTTAAAGGATCCGGTTCCATTGCCATTTCAAATGTTATCGGAAGCAACATTGCAAATATCGGTTTAGTCATCGGCTTTACCGCAATGCTTGTTCCACTTGGCATTCAAAGATCAACGGTTAGAAAGGAACTGCCATTCAATATTCTACTCAGCTTTGCCGTCATGGCGATGCTATTAAGGGGAAACCATTATGGCCTTGATCGTTACGATGGTTTCATTCTTTTGATCTTCCTGATCATCTTCTTTGAGTATGCATTTGTAATGGCGAAGAAAGACAGAAGCGAGAAAAAGAAAGCCGGGACGGTTCTGACTGAGTCCGACACGGATGAACTGAAAAAAATGAGGATCAAAAATACGTTTTTATTCATCCTGGGTCTTGTCATGGTTGTCGTCGGGTCAAACTTCACCGTGAATTCCGCTTCTGAAATCGCACTTGCATTAGGAGTGAGCGAGGCGTTTATCGGTCTTTCGATGATCGCACTGGGCACATCGCTTCCGGAATTGGTAACCTCCCTTTCTGCTGTGTTCAAAAAGAATGCCGACATCGCCCTGGGTAATATTATCGGCTCAAATATCTTTAATATATGTCTGATCCTGGGTACAACGTCCATTGTCAGCCCGATCAGCGTTGAAGTTGCCCATTATTGGCTGGACATTCTCGTCATGTCCCTTCTTGCTGTGGGATTATTTGTCTTTACCTTAAAAAAGAGTAAAGTAACGAGAACAGAGGGGATTGTATTCTTTTCAACCTATATCGCCTATATCGTTTATATCTCTTTCAGGGGTTGATCCAAACGATTCTGAAAAAAGGACAGAACGTGTTAAGAAGGCAAATCATATCAATAATAATCCTAATCGCTGTCTCTATCTTCATCTTTTTCCACTTTGAAGTGGGAAGAATGATGGTGACAGAATTCAGCTATGCGCAAAAATCTCTGGTTGCTTTCTTAATGATGCTTGTCTTTGTGTTTCTTGTTGACAACACCCGGTTGTTCGTCAAAAGGGACCTGATTCTCGCCAACACTGTCCCCGCAATGCTGATCATTCTCTGGATTGGCCCCTATACAGCAGCCGTTGTCATAACAGTTATCAGTCTCTTCAGGATCAACAATCCACAATCATACAAAAGTCAGACACCCATGATAATAAGGATTTTAAGGCGGGCCTCTGTCTATTTCTTAATGTACACCATTCCCGCTTTCTTCGTCTATACCCCTATGTCTTTTTCGATCAGGCTTTTCTTGTACTTTCTATTGGCAATCGTCATCAATCATTTGATCATGGTTTATTATTTTCCACTCATGACCGGAAAATTTCATATCGATTTAAAGCGGAACACCATCATTTTCTTAGTCGAACTAATACCACCCGTGGCGCTTCTGCCGATTTCAAAAGCTATCTATGAGCTTAACATTGCCGGCTATTCCGGGATTGTCAAACTGTATCACATCTTTCCATTTGTTTCCATCATGCTCCTTTTACTCACATGGGCGATCAACAAAACAACAGAGGAAAAGGAAGAGCGTAAAAGACTGATGTACTTTAAGAAGGCCTTAAAGGGAACGCTTTCCGCATTAAAACTGGTGAGATCCACTGAAGATTTCAATCTCATCATGAATAAGGCCACGAGGCTCCTGGCAGAAGTCCTGGGTTATCAAGAAGCGCTCATATCAGTGATCAACAGAAAAGAGCGTAAAATTAAAAGAATCGATTCCTTTGGCATTTCCGATACACAGTTTCGTGAATACAGGGAACAGGAGCTTTCGATAATCGAGATTGACAAATTATTTGACAGAAGATTTGAATTTGCCGGTACTTATTTCATACCAAGCGAAAGCGGCCTTTACAACGAACTGGAACCTGAAAAGGCTCTTATCACTGATAAATCGGAGGAAAAAGACAAATGGCATGATAACGATCTCTTCCTTGTCCCCTTTCTCAACTCTGAAAACCAGCTTATCGGTTATATCTCACTGGATAATCCCAACAATAACATGCGACCTACGGAAGAAGAGGCCGAAATCGCAAGGATCTTCGCCGAACAAATCGGAAGGATGCTTGAAACCTCTGTCAAATATAAAGAAGCCATGGACAAAACAAAAATGGACATGATGACCGGCCTTGCCAATCATACCCATTTCTACGAAATAATCGAACAAATGATTAAAAAGAGCACTTATGAGGACCCATTAAGCCTTGTACTCTTTGATATTGATGATTTCAAACAGTTGAACGATCAGTACGGTCATATCACCGGTGACAACGTGTTGATAACAGTGGCAAAGATTATCAAACACTCAATACCTGAGAATGCTTTGGCGGCCAGATACGGCGGAGAAGAGTTTGCCCTTCTGCTGCCGGGAAAGTCCAAATTCAGGGCTGTTGAGATTGCCAATGAGATTATTAAAAAGATCAGAAAGACCCCGATTGAGGGGATCAGCGTCTCGATAAGCGGAGGGGTTTCCACCTGTCCGGAAGACGGTACCCACCATTCATCACTTGTTTCAGCAGCAGACAGTGCCCTTTACATCTCCAAGAAAACCGGAAAAGACAAGGTCACGATGGTTTAGGCATTTTAGGGCTTATGGTATAATTTTACACAAATAAACCCAGAGGGAGTGGAATAATCATGGATTTAAGCAATTATATTCGGGACATAAAAGATTTCCCCAAAGAGGGGATTGTCTTCAAAGACATTACACCCCTGCTGAAGGATCCTTCCGCTTTTAAGGAATCTATTTCAGAGATGGAGAAAATACTGAAAGGAACAGATTTTGACTATATAGTCGGACCTGAGGCCAGAGGGTTTGTCTTCGGCAGTGCCCTGGCAGCGCGAATGGATAAAGGGTTGATACCGGTCAGAAAAGCAGGAAAACTACCGGCTGAAACGCATCAGAAGAAATATGATCTGGAATACGGTTCAGCCTGTCTCGAGATACATAAAGATGCACTCGACAAAGGCGACAAGGTGATTATCATCGATGATCTTCTGGCAACCGGTGGAACCTCACTGGCCATTGCCGAAATGGTGGAGGAAATGGGAGCCATTGTTGAAAAGCTGCTTTTTCTTATAGAACTTGATTTCCTGAAAGGGCGGGACAGGCTTTCAAAGTACAACATAGAGTCCATCATCCATTATTAGAATCGGAGGTAAAATCGTGCTTGATTATGACTTTTCAAATCTGTATCAAAATGCGCTGAATGCAGGAAACTCTGAAGAGGATATTAACCAATATCAAGACTTACTCAAGCAATCATATAACCGGGTGGTTGCCGATAAACCCGGCTTCATCTCAATGCTTGACGATATTAGTTTTGCAAAGAACATTGAAGAATGGGTCAAGGAGAACGTCCATGGCAGATACGATCATTTTGTTGTGCTCGGTATCGGTGGTTCTGCCCTGGGCAACATTGCCCTTCAGAAGTCTCTGAAACCGATCAACTGGAACAGAATGACAAAAGAACAGAGAAAAGGGTTGCCAACGATTGATATCTGGGATAACGTCGATCCGGATTTTATCAGGTCTAACCTCGATGTCATCGATCCCTCAAAGACCCTCTTTAACGTGATTTCAAAGAGCGGTACAACGGCAGAGGCCATGTCAAACTATCTGATTGTAAGAGGGATACTTGAAGAAAGAGGTTTAAAGCCGAAAGATCACTTCGTTTTTACAACCGATCCGGAAAAGGGTGTCCTCAACAAAATAATTGAGAAAGATGGCATACAAAAATGGGAGATTCCACCATCGGTCGGCGGACGATTCAGCGTCCTGACACCGGTCGGTCTTCTATCGGCGGCAGTTGCCGGTATATCGGTTGTCAAGCTTTTAAAGGGGGCAAAAGACACAAGAGACAGGATACTCAACTCGAAACCGGAAAAAGCGCCGGCCTGTGAGATTGCCCTGCATCATTACATATTCGGTGAAAAGAACAAGAAGATTAATGTAATGTTTGCCTATTCCAATGCCCTCTATTTTTGGGCCGACTGGTATCGGCAACTATGGGCCGAGAGCCTCGGTAAGGCTGAAGACAATGGAGGAAAGACCGTTAATTACGGACTGACCCCCGTTAAAGCAATCGGTCCGACCGATCAGCATTCACAGGTTCAACTCTACAATGACGGACCCAATGACAAGGTACTGACCTTTTTAAAGGTTAAGGATTTCAACAATGAAATGCGCATCCCAGGGTATCACAAAGACATTGAGGCCCTGGAATATCTCGGCGGGAAGTCGCTCAACAAACTCATTAATTCAGAACAAAAAGCAACAGCCTATGCGATTAAGAAGCATGATAAACCCAACATGACCATCACCTTTCCAAAGATCGATGAGGAAAATGTTGGAGAATTCATCTTCACCTATGAGTTTGCGACGACTCTGCTTGGGTACATGGCCGATATCAACCCCTTTAATCAACCCGGTGTCGAAGACGGAAAGGTATATACTTATGCATTAATGGGCAGAAAGGGTTTTGGGGATAAGAGAAGAGAGATTGATACTGAAAACTAAAACAGGGAAGTGTTTACTTGAAAGAGCCGAAGATTATTGACAGAACAACTGTAACTGTTCGGGGCGGGGCAGGCGGCAGTGGAACCGTCAGCTTCAGAAGAGAGAAATTTGTTCCAAAAGGCGGACCTGACGGAGGAGATGGCGGGAACGGCGGCCACATCTTTTTCAGAGCTTCAGACAGGGTGAATTCGCTGATTGAATTCAGATATAATCAGCATATCGTTGCCCCGAACGGTGAAAAGGGAAGAGGTTCAAATGAACACGGGGCAAATGGAGAAAATCTTATTGTAGAAGTCCCTGTCGGGACTGTTATAAAAGACAAGATCAACGGAAGCATTATTGCAGACTTGAACAAAAAAGGCAAGACGGCCTGTGTTGCCCGCGGTGGGAAGGGCGGTCGGGGTAATGCGCGATTTGTTAACGCCAAAAAGCAGGCCCCGAGGATTTGTGAAAATGGATATCCGGGTGAAGAAAGACGTCTCCTGCTTGAAATGAAGATGATTGCCGATGTGGGACTGATCGGTTATCCAAGTGTTGGAAAATCAACGCTTATTTCAGTTATCAGTAACGCGAAACCCAAGATAGCAAAATACCATTTCACAACCCTTTCCCCCAATCTCGGTGTCGTCAAATATAAAAACGGGGATTCTTTTCTTGTTGCCGATATCCCCGGGCTGATTGACGGGGCTCACAACGGTGCGGGATTAGGCTATTATTTTCTCAGACATATCGAAAGAACGGCGATATTGGTTCATATGATAGATATCTCTCTTAGCGAGAGACCTGATCCGTTTGAAGATTATGACAATATCCGGCAAGAGTTAATCACCTACAGCGACAAGCTTAAGGAAAAAGAGGAGATCGTTGTCCTCTCAAAGGCCGATGCGTCAATTGATGAAGTAATAGAAGAGACAAAACGGAAATTTGAAGAGATGGGCAAAACGGTCTTTGTCATCTCCTCAATCACGAAAAGTGGTATTAATGATTTGTTGGACTACCTGTACAAAAGAGTGGGCAAAGAAAGGTTAAAGCGCATGGAAACTGATTCAGGTGTAACGGAACTGCCGGAGGTTGAACCGGTTGATTTCAAGATACCTGAAAGGATAAGAATTGAGATTGATAAGAAGAATCAGGACGTCTATGAAATAACCGGTGAGCAGGTCTCACAGCTCCTGCAAAAAATAAACATACACACAAGGGACGGCTATGATCTCATCATGCGGATCCTGAAAGCCAGTAAGATGAATACACTTCTTAAAAGAAAAGGGGTTCAAGAAGGCGATACAGTCATTATCGATGATCTGGAATTCGATTATCTGGATGACGAACATTAAAAAATGAAACGGGGGATGACATTGAATAAACAGGATAAAGTATTGTTGAGAATGAGAATGAGCATGCATGACGCTCACTATGCCGGAGAACTTGTGGATGGTGCTCGTATACTACAGTTCTTCGGGGATGCCGCAACCGAACTGTTAATCAGAAATGACGGGGACGAAGGCTTGTTTAAAGCCTATGATAATGTCGAATTCACTGCGCCTGTTTATGCGGGAGATTATCTTGAAATCACCGGTTGGATAGAAAAGAGGGGCAACACCTCCAGAAGAATGAAATTTGAGGCATACAAAGTCATCACGAATGCCGGTATAAAAGAACAGGAAAGTGCATGTGAAGTCCTTGAAAAACCCATTCTGGTCTGTAGAGCCAGCGGAACCTGTGTTGTTCCTATTGATAAACAGAGAAAGCGAAGTCACGCAAAAGATGTGGTTGAGAATGGATGACTTCAAAAAGCTGATCATCACCGCTGCAATATGCGGGGCTGAAGTAACAAGGGATATCAACCCCTATCTGCCGGTGACCCCGGAGGAATTATCAGATGAAGCAAAGAAATGTCACGATGCCGGCGCCACCATCGTCCACCTGCATGTCAGGGATCGTGAGGGAAAACCGACACAAGATGCCGAAATCTTCAAAAAAACCGTTCGATTGATCAGAGAAAAGGCTCCAGGC
Organism: uncultured Thermotogaceae bacterium; assembly: GCA_964631265.1. Classification (GTDB taxonomy): domain Bacteria; phylum Thermotogota; class Thermotogae; order MWEM01; family MWEM01; genus CAZVWW01. The sequence goes on along the minus strand of CAZVWW010000020.1, from coordinate 5,244 downwards.
ATGATCGTACAGGTTTCGACCGGCGGAGCAACCTGGATGTCTGCTGAGGAAAGACTACAAAGTCTGGAATCAGAGCCTGATATGGCAACACTTTCAACCGGTACAACCAATTTCGGCCGTGATGTGTTTATGAACAAATACGGGATGATTGAAAGATTTTCCGCCGAAATGCACGAAAGAGGGATAATCCCCGAATTTGAATGCTTTGAGGTTGGTCATGTGAATTTTGCCAATTACCTGATCAAAAAGGGGCTTGTGAATCTTAAGCATTATCATTATGATTTTGTTCTGGGCGTTCCGGGGGCAGCACCGGCAACCGTTGAAACGCTTTCCCTGATGAAAAACATGATCCCCGGGGGAGCCTCATGGTGTGCAGCCGGTGTTGGAAGACACGAGTTGAATATGGCGGCAGTTGCGATTGCCACCGGTGGTCATGTCCGGGTCGGTATGGAGGATAATATCTATATCGAAAAAGGTGTTCTGGCCAAAAGCAACGCAGAACTGGTTGAGAGAGTCGTTAATATCTCAAAGAATCTCAACAGAGAAATTGCAGTCGCTGATGAAGTTCGCAGGTACTTTGGAATCAGCGTTTAATACAACAAAACAGTTAAAGTGAGGCTTAAATGGAAAAGATCATCATAGTGGATTATGGTTCACAATACACACGATTAATTGCAAGAAGAATCAGGGAGAACCATGTGTTTTCCCGTGTTATATCTCCTGAAGAGGCTATCAGTGATTTTGAGGACGTAAAGGGGATCATATTCTCCGGAGGTCCGGACAGTGTCTACGACGCTGAAACCACCGGAATACCTGAGTGGTTCCGGACAATCAAAGGGAAGATACCCGTTTTGGGAATCTGTTACGGCTTCCAGCTCCTTGTATATGCTCTGAAAGGGGTTGTGGAACATACCGGAAGTTCAGAATACGGCAGGACATCCGTCAAACTGATCAATGATCTTCCTCTCTTTAAGGGATGTGGACAGACGTTTACAACCTGGATGAGCCACGGCGACTCCGTCGTTAAACTACCGGCCGGTTTTCGACAGACATCCTGCAGTTATTCTACAGGGGATTCATTGCAAAATGCAGCGTATGAATCGTCCCGGCATGATGGGCTCATTGTGTCCTCTGCTGATAACAGCGCTGAAAAGATATACGGACTGCAGTTTCATCCTGAGGTGAATCACACCGAATTCGGAGAAACCATTATCAGTAATTTCCTTTTTGAAATATGTGAATGTAAAGCCTCATGGAAACTCGAAGATTTTGTGGAAAGACAGATCATTGAGATACGGGATATGCTAAAGGACAGCAAAGTGATAAGCGGTTTCTCAGGCGGTGTCGATTCATCAGTTGCGTCTGTCTTAGTCCATGAAGCTGTCGGAGACAATTTGACCAATATATTCGTTGATCACGGACTGTTGAGAAAGGATGAGGAAAAAGAGGTTCCTGCCGTCTTTAAAAAGGCGTTGGGCCTACGTTTTAAACTCATTGATGCAAGAGATGAATTTCTCGGAAAATTGAACGGCGTCTCAGATCCGGAAGAGAAGCGCAGGATCATCGGGGAAACCTTTATCAGAGTCTTCGAAAGAGAGGCGATGAACGTTAAAAACACAGATTTCCTTGTTCAGGGGACAATATACTCCGACGTTATCGAAAGTGCGGGAACAAAGACCGGTAAGACGGCTAAGATCAAGTCCCATCATAATGTTGGCGGTTTACCGGAGAAAATGGATATGAAACTCATAGAACCACTTCGCTTTCTCTTCAAGGACGAAGTCAGAAAGATCGGTGAGATTTTAGGCATCCCAAAACATATCGTTCATCGCCAACCTTTTCCCGGACCCGGACTTGCTGTGAGGTGTCCCGGCAAAATAACGCCTGAAAAGATCAGAATATTAAAAGAGGCTGATTATATCTTCCGTGAGGTCCTGAGAGATAATGAATGGCTGGAAAAGGCCTGGCAATCATTTGCCGTCATTCTACCTGTGAGAAGTGTGGGGGTTGTAGGAGACAGACGCTCTTACGGTTACACAATCGCCCTCAGATCCGTTGACAGCGTGGAGGCCATGACAGCCGACTGGTCCCGTTTCCCTCATGATATACTCGATCAGGCATCGCGAAAGATTACCAACTCGATAAAAGAAGTGGGCAGAGTGGTCTATGACATCACGTCTAAACCACCTGCAACAATTGAATGGGAATAAACCTCGAGGTGATTAATTGTCTGTCAGAATGAAAAAAATAAAAGTACCTCTTGATGTTGAAATGGTCTACCTGCTCGGTCAGCACGATACCATACTGAGAAAGGCCCAGGAATATTTTTCCGTTGAGATAAGCATTGTAGAGGATGAGATCTGGATAAGAGGCGATTCTGCAGAGAATATTGCAAACGCGGAAACCTTTTTCCTTGAAATGATATCGGCTCTGGAAAACAAGCACATACCGGATCCAATGGAGATTGAATATCTGCTCTCCCGAAGCAAAGGTGAAGAAACAGAGGTCAAAGATGAGGATAACACGCAAAAGAGGAAAAAAACCTTTAACAACGAAATCAAAGCCAACAAGGTTTTCCTGAAAAAGGCACATGTCAGAGCTAAGACCTCAGGTCAGGCAAAATACTTACAGGCCATGAAGGAAAATGACATGGTATTCTCAATCGGCCCGGCAGGCACCGGCAAGACCTATCTGGCCTGTGCAATGGCCGTCGAGGCCTTAAAAAACGGCGATGTCAAGAGAATCATATTAACAAGACCCGCCGTTGAAGCGGGAGAAAGCCTGGGTTTTTTACCGGGGACCCTGGTCGATAAGGTTGATCCATATCTGAGACCCCTATTCGATGCCATGTACGACATGCTGACACCGGAAAAATTCCAGTTTTTAAAAGAGAAACAAATCATCGAGATAGCACCTCTCGCCTATATGAGAGGCAGAACCTTGAATAACTCATTCATCATCCTTGATGAGGCACAGAACACCACCATTCAGCAGATGAAGATGTTCCTCACGAGAACAGGCTTCTTTTCAAAGGTTGTCGTTACCGGAGATGTAACCCAAATTGATCTCAAAAAAGACCAGAAATCCGGCCTGCTAAACTCGGAGAAGATTTTGAAGAGAATCAACGGTATAGCCTTCACATACCTTGGCAGAAAAGATGTCGTACGGCATCCGCTGGTAAAGGAGATAATCGATGCCTACGAACAGGCAGAAAAAACAGAAGACAAGCAATAAGGTTTCCTTAAAGAAGGGATTTCAAAAGATAGAAGATACCTTTAAAATCCTTTTCACCTCCCGTTTTGAACCATTTCTTGTGGCAATGGCAATGGCGCTTTCCATTGTTATTGTTTTTATGAGTCTGGATCTCAGACGGGCTGTTTTTATGGCCTTTCTCTTTTTGATGCTGGAACTCATCGTCTGCGAGAGCTCTCTTAAGCGGGTACGATTCTTCCAAATCCATTGGCAGTACAGACGAACGTTCTATTTCATCCTCGTGCTTGCCGGTCTCCTGAACATCTTAGCCGCACGCTACATCGGATACGAGTCGGTGGCCCCATTCCTCGGCGTCTCCCTTATCACCGTACTACTCGGAAGGAGGGCCGGCCAGATCTCCAGCATATTCTTTGCTTCAATCGTTATCTTACTCTTTCCGGGCCACACAGCGTTCGGTTTTTATCTGATCGTGACCGGCTATCTGACAGCCCAGCTGACCCGTGGTGTTGACAGAAGGATTGAACTGACACTGCATGCCCTCATCATTTCGGGTATTAAAGCTGTTGGATTCCTGTTGCTGATCGTCTCGAACTACGAGATGTTTTCAATCCAGTCTCTTGTTCTTGTTTCAATCACACCGATTATTTCCACGATTGTCGTGATCGGTATGCTCCCGTATATCGAATGGTTCAGCAGAATTTACTCCAACATTGGCATGCTCGAACTCGGTAATCTCAGTCATCCACTGTTAAACGATCTGATGCATAAGGCCAGCGGGACATACTATCACAGTTTTATGCTCTCAAATCTGTCAGAGGCAGCAGCAGAAAAGATCAACGCCAACCCCATACTGGCCAGAATCGGCGCTTATTTTCATGACATCGGAAAGGCCAAAAAACCATCTTTTTTTACCGAGAACCAGTCAAAAGACAACCCGCATGACCGCATCAATCCCAGTATGAGTTATCTGATTCTTACCGAACATGTCAAATTCGGGGGAGAGCTGGCCAGAAAATACCGCTTACCCATTCTCTTTGAAGACCTTATCTACCAGCATCATGGGACCCGGGTGCAAAAATTCTTCTACAGTAAAGCCAAGAGTGAGGATACGGCAACATCTGATGATCAGTACCGGTATGCCGGACCCAGGCCGCAGTTTAAAGAGGCCGGCATTCTGATGCTTGCCGACTCATGTGAGGCAGCGGTTAAGAGTCTGGAAAATCCGACACCCCAGAAGATCAAGGAACTGGTCCAGGAAATCGTCAACAACATCTACCTTGAAAGGGAGCTTGACGATTCGGGTTTGACCCTGCGTGAGTTAGAAGTCATCATTCAGGAGTTTACAAAGGTCATTGTAAAATCCCAGAGCAAACGGATCAAATATCCCAAAGAGGAAGGCAATAATAATGAAGTAGCCATAACAGGTGAAACAGAAGAGAACAAAATAGAATAGGGGCGATGACAATCGATCATTTTGAATTAATCATCCATATCATCAACGAATACGGCCAAAAAGACGGCATTCATATCGAAAGACTTGAAGATGCAGCCAAAACAGTGCTTCAGAAAGAGCTAAAATCAGGCGTTTTCGTTCTTTCCGTCATACTTGTTTCAGATGAGCGGATCGCCCGGTTGAATCAGCAATACAGAGACATCGACGCTCCCACAGATGTCCTGACTTTTGATACCGGCCTGCACAATTCTGATGGACCATTTGACAGTCATCAACCAATTGAACTGGGAGACATCTTCCTCTCCATGGATACCATAAAACGTCAGGCATCTGATTATAACAATGCATTTGAAGAAGAACTCCTGTACATCCTCATCCATGGACTGCTGCATATCTGCGGCTATGACCACAAGCAAGACGACACACACGGCGAGGAGATGTTTGAGGTCCAGAAGGACTATTTTCAAAACCTGAACCACTGAATCCGTAAGCTGCCTTTCCGTCCTTTCCAACAGCGATATCCAAGCCCGTTCAAATTGTGTTATCGATAATAGTTAATTGTTTAGTCACCGGGACAT
>CAZVWW010000019.1:0-28244 GCA_964631265.1 uncultured Thermotogaceae bacterium | reverse complement strand
ACCTGACAGGACACGGCGATCAATACCAAAACAGTAATCGAGACCATTCTCAGCCTTTTTCTCATCATGACACCCCTTCTTTCCGAGTAGATTCCTTTCAATATACTTCTATTCTATCAGAAAAACGCATGATGGGAAAGGCATTGTGTTAAAATAAGGTATAAAAGTCTTTCGGGGTGAAAATATGAGTGAAGTTGAAAGGATCCTTCAAAATGTAAAGGAGACCCGTACGGATTACCTGAGATTGAAGAGAGAACTCTCTGGTTTTCTGAAAACACGGTTGAGGGCGAGGATGAAGCTCCAGTTTGATAGAAGTGAGATCAAGTCCGGAAAGGACAAGGTCAAAAACATCGCACGAAAAGTGGATGAGGCCTGGGATATCTCATGGGCCAGGGTGGTTCACTACGATCTTGAGAAGGATTTTCGTGAATGGCTTTCCAAGATTGGTATTGAATACCTCCTCTACTCCCTTTTAAAAACGAAGGATAAGCAGGCCGGTAATATCTTCTATAAACGATACAGAACGGCCATAAAATCCGTGATTGCCCATTCGCTGTATGGGAAAAGGGGGACCGGTTACTTCTCTCAGCGATGCGAGGAACTGACGTTGAGAACATTTCAGCGTTTCGACAAATACATCCACAATTACAACCCCTACAAATCCGGGCTTTACACCTATCTGCAGACAATTGCTCAGAATCTCGTCCGTGATGAGAAGGCCAGACCGGAAAATCTGGTGGGAGAATTCAACGAACAGGATGAGGAACAAGAGGGCCAAACGTACTGGGCCCTCTCAACGGAGCCCTCCCCTGACGAGAATGAACAGGGCTATAAGTTGGAACACTATATCCTGGAATCAGTCTTAAAGAACGGGGGCTATCCCTGGCAGAAACTTGTGGTATTACTGTCAAAGACCCTGGAAGATCGCGAGGATATTGTGGATCACGGCGGCGATAAACTCAAGGACCTGGCGGAATTAACCAGGAAAGAGCTTTACGTCGGTTCATTCCATTCAAACGAGGAGATAGATGCCTCTTTTCGGTATCTTGAACGGGAACTGGAGAAGAGTCTCTCTGATATTATTCCCGCCAGGGATCATCGATCACGGGATAATCTCTCAGAGCGCCTTGAGGAAAAGACGGGAGATATAAAACTGGAGGTCTTTTTTGGAAAGAACCCGAGAAAGAACCTCCGCGACTGGAATCATCGGGTGCTCAAACGAATCAGAAAACAGGCCGTTGAAGATGGTGTGCTTGAACTTTGATGGCGAACCGGAATCATCATGCGACTATGGGAATGATGATTGGTACATGCTGTTGAAACCAATCTAAAATAAAGAGGTGCTGAAGATGAAAGCAAGACACTTAACGGATAAAGAGATTGAGATGTATGTTGATACTGAATATCTCGGCATGGCGGATTCCGATCCTGAGTCCGGAAGGCTGTCTATGGAAAAGGTTCAGGCAATTGAGGAGCATATCCTTGAATGTGAGCAATGCGCGTTAAAAGTCAAAAAAGTGATGGATTTTTCAATCTCCTTTGATGAATGGATGAACACCAGCCTTACGCCGGTACAAAAAACTGTGTTGAAGGGGCTGAAAGAGATGAATCCGGCGGATTCGGGATTGAAGTCCCGTGTCATGGCCTGGATCAGGAATTTTGGCCAGTCTGCCAACGCTTCCGTGAAAGTGTTTTTTAACACGGCTATGAATGGGGCATCTAACATAACAAAACTGACCGGAGACAAGCTCGATAACCTGTTAAATCGCGGAAATGTGAGTTTTCAGCATCCTGTCGTGGAGTTGACAACGCGCCGGGGGGGAGGCAAAGGATCCGTTATCCGGAAAAAACTCGGGAACCAGCTTTATGTCATGGCACGTGATGAGAGGACAGCGGAGATAAAGGCGGACCCGAAGGAGCAGAAGATAGTTGTCTCGATCTTGTCCGGGCGCTTTGAAGAACCGCCGATCATTTTTCTTATTCCAACTGATTTCAGTGACAAACCGGCGATGAAGATTCCCGTTATCGTCGATGATAAAAGACGATCAGACACGAATAAACAGGAGAAAGAGATGATCCATGAGAAAGTGAGAATGGAGGCTGTCTTTGAAGCGGTTGATCCCGGAAAGTATGTCCTTGCCATCGAACCCGGGAAGATGTAGCAAACAACTTGAAAAAGGCGGTGTCGTGTCGTGGATATGGAGCAGATGAGGGCTATATCGAAAAATGTCAAGAAACTGCTGGGGGAAAAGAAATTTGATCATGCGATAGAACGGGTAAAAGCCTTGCAAGCCGGGTTTAAAGATAACGATCAACTGGCACTCCCGGAAAGAGAGAGAGTCCTCGATTTTATCACCGGTATCTATGCCTATACCGGTAGATCGGAGATGGTCGAGCGGTACCTCAAAGAGCTGCTGGAAAACGAAGAGAACCGGCGTTTCAGAGCGAAGCTGATCAATTCCCTTGGCGAGATTGCCCATTACAACAACCGCCTCGAAGAGGCTGAAAAAGACTATCGCGAGGCGTTGAGCATAAGAGAGGAAATCTACGGGAAGGAGCACCCGGAGGTTGCTGAATCGTACAACAACCTGGCCGTGCTTTATCAGCATCAGGGAGATTATCAGAACGCGGAAAAATACCTCCTGAAGACGATAGAGATCAACGAATCCTCCCTTTCCAAAAAAAGCAACGATCTTGTCTATAATCTGCAAAATCTGGGGATTCTTTACAGAGACTGGGGTAAATATGCCAGGGCAAAAGAGTATCTTCACAAAGCGCGTGATATCTGTGAGTTGAACAAATCAAATTCCAGTTTCCGATTGAATGTCTTAAATGAGATCGGTGTCCTTCATTGGGAGACCGGCAATTATGAAGAAGCTCTTGAGCATTTTAAAAAGGTCCTGAAAGGGAGAGAGAAGAAGCTGGGCAAAGATCATGATCTCTATCTCGAGAGTCTGAATAATCTTGCCCATACTTATATGAGAACAGGCGATTACGAGAATTCTGAGAGGCAATTTCAAGAGATCTTCAAGATGGAGAATCTCGGGAGATTTTCTGAGACCCTGTACAAAAAGGCCCTGATTAATCATTCGGAGTTGAACATCCAGATGAACCGGCTTGTAGAGGCTGAAGAGACGTTGCTGAGATTATCGGGCAAAGAAACCGATCCGTTTCTGAGATTGCCTGCCTTGATCCATCTGGCAAGAATCCATTTTATTAGAAACGAACTGAAAGAAGCCCGGTTGAAGATTGAGGAGGCTTTGTCCCTTCAAAAGAACATAACAGGCAGTAATCACCTGGATTACACAAAGCTAAAGGGTTTTCTGGCGGCCATTGAGTTCTCGGGTGTGGAAAAGGAGAAGGCCTGGTCCGATATCAGAGAGGCTTGTTCGCTTCAGAATCAAATCCTGACGATGTTGACAACCTCTTTTTCCAGAGATTACAGCTGGAACTTCCTGAACCGGATAAAGGCTGAGCTCGATATCGCTGTTTCAATGGTTTGTTCTCTTTCACCACCATCAGTTGGAACAGGAAGAGAAGAGACGGTTGAAAAAGCAGAGGGAAAATGGGTCAAAGAACTGTATGAGTTGGTCCTGAGAAGAAAATCGGTCATTTTCGAGGCGGACATTCAGCGATATAAGAGGCTCTTTCAGAGAAAGCATCCTGATCAGCGGGAGACGTTTGATCAGATCGTCAAATATCGGGAAGACCTTGCCAAACTGACGACACAGGGATTCTTTTCAGAGAGTGGTGAAAACAAAGAGAAGATTGAAGGGTTGTTCCACCGGATTAAAGAACTGGAATCGGAAATAGCCGGTACCGTTCCGATGATTAAATGGGAGAAGAGTATCAAAGAAGCCTCGCTGACATTACTCCGGCATAAACTTGAAGCCGATGCCCTCTTTCTCGATTTCTTTAAGACGCGGCGTTATGATTTTCAGGATCCGGTTGATCCCTGGAAAGAAGAACGGTATATCGTCTTTTTTATCACACGTGGCAGGATTGATTATCACATCATCCCCGATTCGAAGCAGATAGAGGAACTCATTGAGAGATTGAATCGATCATGGGATATAAACGGACGCGGTTTTAGAAGAACAACAAACGACCAAAAGGCATCTCTTGCCCCCGAAACCGTGAATACAGTTGATTTACCCGAGGAGGGAACCATACAAGAAGCACCGGAAAAGATCCTGAATCAGTTGTACGAGATAACCCTGGGTGACCTTCTGAAAAGACATCCACAGACGGGGTTTGAACGCCTGTATATATCACCGGACGGTGATTTTGTGAAGTTGCCTTTTGAGGTCCTCATAACCGGCAACGGTCGTTATCTTGTTGAAACGAATGAGATCCATTATCTCAGCTCGGGTAGAAGTATCTGCAGAAGAGACGCGAAAGAAACTGAACCAGTCATGGAGATTGACAATGCCGTACTACTCGCCGACCCCGCCTTTGATGTTCAGACCGGACAAGTCCATCACAAAGAGACGTTACAAACCCGGGGAAGAGATTTTACATTGAGAAAAGAGCTCCCGGAGTTTAACGAACTTCCCGGTACCCTCGAAGAAGTGCAGAATATTGAAAGGATTATGCGGGCAAACCGGATAACAGTTGACAGGAAACTGACCAAGAACAACGCGAACGAAACAGTCATCAAGTCTTTGAAAGCGCCAAAGATACTGCATCTGGCAACTCATGGTTTCTTCCTTGAAACACGCAGAGACATCCACCCCTTCTTGAGATCCGGGATAGCCCTCAGCGGGATCAACAACATCATCCGAAATGAGGCGTTGCCGGAGGAGTATAAGAACGGTATTATCACGGCAAACGACGTGTTGTCGATGAATCTCAGTGGAACAGAATTAGTCACCCTTTCTGCCTGTGAGACGGGAAAAGGGGAAATCAAGAATGGGGAAGGGGTTGCAGGCCTCTCATCCTCTTTTCTCTCAACCGGGGCCAAATCCGTCTTAATGAGTCTGTGGAATGTGCCGGATTATTTCACGAAGGACCTGATGACAAGCTTCTATGAGAACCTCTTTAAGGGCATGAAAAAGTCCGGGGCCCTCAGGGAAGCAAAGCTCTCGATGATAGAGAAACTCAGGTCCGAGTGGGGGGATGCGCCGGGTTGGATCTGGGGCGGGTTTGTGCTGATCGGTGATTCTGATAGAAGAACAAACTCAACCTCCTGAGAAAACATTTCGTTGTCGAAACAAAGAAATGATTTCTGCTTTCGGGCTATATGATACAATAGAATTGGTAACGTTTTTAAAAAGGGGGAAGATTCATGAGTAAAGGGAAGAAGAGAAAACCGAAAAAAAGTGTTGAGGAACTCAAAAAGCATTCCAATATTTGCAGAGGCGATGTTTTGAAAATGACCTCGCTTGCGGCTTCCGGCCATCCGGGCGGGTCCATGTCATCGATGGAGATGTATCAGAGTGTTTACAACATCGCCAACGTTGATCCGGATAAACCGTGGAAGGAAGACAGGGACCGGATCGTTGTCAGTCACGGTCATACCTCGCCCGGTGTTTATGCCACATTGGGCCGATTGGGATTCTTTGATATTGAAGAGGCCATCACCGGATTCAGACATGTCAGCAGCCGGTTCGAGGGGCATGTCACAAGGGGGATTCCCGGAGTGGAATGGACAACGGGAAATCTTGGCCAGGGTTTGTCAGCAGGGGTCGGGTTTGCCCTTTCGGCGAAGTTGAAGGGGATGGACTATCATTCATTCGTTCTGATGGGGGATGCTGAGCAGGCAAAAGGGCAGGTGGCAGAGGCCAGACGGACAGCTTATAAATACGGTCTGGATAATCTGACAGTCCTTGTTGATTTCAACGATGCGCAGATCAGCGGAAGGGCCCACGACATCATGCCGGTGAACATCAAAGATGATTATCTCGCCGATGGATGGGATGTGCTGGAGGTCAACGGACATGACATTGAAAAGATTCAGGGGGCCATTAAGAAAGCACTGGAGAACAAACTTCAACCGACGGCTATTCTCTGCTACACACAGATCGGAAAAGGCGTCTCCTTTATGGAGAACGACCCGGGCTATCACGGCAAGCCGCTCGATGAGGAACAGTTGGAAAAGGCTCTGAAAGAGCTTGGTATTGAGAACGATATCGAAAAATACCGCTCTGAGAGGGAGAAGCTCCCTGTGACCCCTCATGAGAAAACGGTTCTTGAGTATGCACCGGAGATTTCGACGGGAGAACCGATCCTGTATCCAGCCGCCAAAAAGGTGGCCAACCGGAATGCATTCGGTAATGCCCTGAAATCCATCGGGGAGTTGAACAGGGAAAGCGAAACCCCTATCGCTGTTGTGGATTGTGATTTAAAGCCATCAACAAAGACAGCCGGTTTTGCGGATGCGGTTCCCGAACACTTCCTGCAGTTTGGTGTGGCCGAGCATAATGCGGCAGCCGTAGCGGGGGCGATGTCCGTTGAAAAACTCGTCACCTTCTTTACAGATTTTGGTGTCTTCGGGATCGATGAGACGTATAATCAGCAGAGACTCAACGACATTAATCATACAAATCTGAAACTGGCGATAACACATGTAGGAACAGATGCGGGGGAGGACGGCAAGACCCATCACTGTCTGGATTATGTCAGCGGGCTCTCCAACTTTTTCCATTTCAAGGTCATTGTCCCGGCTGACCCCAATCAGACCGACAGAGCAGTCCGGTATGCTGCCTCCCGTTATGGAAACTACGCCATCGCAATGGGCAGAAGCAAACTCGAGCCCATAACCGATGAAAATGGCGATCCATTCTTTGATGAGCATTATAGCTATGAATACGGCAAGATCGATGAACTGAGAAGCTGTAAGGATGCAGAGACCGTGATTGTGGCGATGGGTTCGACCGTTTGTGAAGCCGTCCAGGCGGCAGACGAAATGAAAAAAACGGGAGAGAAGATTGGTGTTTTGAATGTCACATCCCCGGATGCGTTATGGCAGAAAGGCGAGCACCTGAGAGAACTATTAGAGGGGAAAGCAATCCTGAGCGTCGAGGATCACAATGTCTGGACCGGTCTTGGCATCATGCTTCAGGATGCATTGATTAGAAACGGAGTCATGTTCAGAAAGCTAACAAGGCTGGGGATCGATGACTATTCAGTATCCGGAAAAAAGGAAGACCTGTTCCGGATCTTTAATATTGATAAAGACGGCATAATCAAAACCTTACAGGCGCAATTTTAAAATACGGAGGTCGAAGATGAAGATCGGGATAATCGGGGTTGGAAATATCGGTGGGATATTCGTTGAACAACTGAGAAAAGATGAGACGATCACCCTCAACCTATATGATAAAAAAAGAGATAAGATTGGAGATATTGAGGGAGACAACATCATTATCTGTTCAACAACAGAAATGGTTTGCAAAGACAGTGAGTTATTAATAGTGGCGGTAAAACCACAGGATTCAATCTCGCTTCTGAACGAACTTAAAAAATGTGAGGTTTCACAAAAAACCATCATCAGTACGATCACGGGCATCTCGCTTGACAGGATCCACAAGACACTCAAGACGGAGAATATTGCAAGGATCATGCCGAACGTGCCCGCCGCAATTGGAAAGGGAGTCACGGGCGTCTGCTATTATGATACAACAAAAAAAGAAGCAAAGAGCCATGTGGATAAGATTCTGCGCGAGCTCGGTAGCGTGGTGGAGATCGAGGAAAAGGATTTTCCGGCGGTGACGGCTTTAAGCGGCAGTGGTCCTGCGTTTGCATTTGTGATTATCGAGTCGCTCATCGACATCGGCCTGAAGATGGGTCTCTCTTATGAGAAATCCAGGGAGCTGGTCATCGGGACATTAATCGGATCAGCTGAGCTCCTTTCCGAAAAAGGCAATCACCCCGGGGAATTCAGGCATCTTGTCACCTCTCCGGCTGGAACAACGATTGAGGGGATCTATTCCCTTGAAAGAGATGCCTTCAGAGGGACGATCATGAAGGCAATATACGAGACCTATCAGAGAGCGGTGGAGCTGAGCGACGAGATCGAAAAGGGCTTGTAAAAAACAATCCCATGCCCTTGAGAAGGCATGGGATTAAGAGAATCAGGATATTCAGGTGGTCAAATACTGGTGTGCGTTCTTGAGTTCTTCGATGATGGCAATGTTCTGTGGACAGGCACTCTCACAATTGCCGCATTCAACACATTGCGAAGCATCCTTGTTGTTTTTGATCAGGAAATCATTGTACATCCTGGCATTCTTTTCCTTCTTGTCATACATGACGGCCTCGTTGTAGAGTTCAAAGACGGTTGAGATGGCTACGCCCTCCGGACACGGTTTGCAGTAATCACAGCCGGTACAGGGGACCATGATCTTCTCTCTGTACAGGTCTCTGACCTTGTCGACCAGTTTCAATTCTTCTTCGCTCATCGTGTCGGCCTCAGCTGAATCAAAGAGTTCAATGTTCTCTTTCAACTGCTCCATGTTGCTGACACCGCTCAGGATGACATTCACCTCGGGGAAGTTGTACAACCATTTGAAAGCCCATTCCACCGGCGAACGCTTTTCATCATAGCTCTTCCACAATTCCATGATATCCTGAGACGGTATCTGTGCCAGTTTTCCGCCCTGAAGAGGTTCCATGACAACGACAGGAATACCCTTTCTGGAAGCGTATTGAAGTCCTTTGACGCCAGCCTGGTATTCCTGGTCGAGGTAATTCAACTGAATCTGGCACATATCCCAATCATAGGCATCCACGATTGTCTTGAATGTGGGATAGTTATCATGGAATGAAAAACCCGCATTTTTGATCTTACCCTTTTTCTTCATCTCGTCAAGAAAGGCAAGCGCATTGAGTTTCTTCATTTTTTCCCAGCGTTCAATGGAGAGTGCATGAAGCAGGTAAAAATCCACATAATCCGTTTGCAGCTTTTCGAGCTGCTCGTCAAGGAACTTCTCGAAGTCTTCATACTGCTCAACTTTCCAAACCGGGGATTTTGTGGCCAGCTTTGTTCGCTCCCTGTATCCATCCTGCAGGGCCTTACCCACAAGGGGTTCGCTTTCTCCGCCGTGATAAGGATAAGCAGTGTCAACATAATTGACACCGCTGTCAATCGCGTATCGGATCATTCTGATGGCCTCAGCCTCATCGATCTTCGATTCATCCTCTCCGTTTTTAAGCGGCAAACGCATGCAGCCGATCCCGAATACGGATGTATCGGTTCCGTTCTTTCCAAATTTTCTGTATTTCATATCTATCACCTCATCTACATTTTACACAATTTCCTCATTAATTTCAAAACCGAACCGTTTGGATATGTTATAATCATATTGTGAAATTTGACACAAACGGAGGGTTAACATGACAACAAAGATTCCAAGACCGGTGGCTCGACGTCTTGCGATTTATTATCGCCTGCTAAAGGAGTATAAAAAGAAAGGGGAAGACACGATCTCCTCTTCCTCAATGGGAAAATACCTTGACCTTAAACCCAGTCAGATCAGGAAAGACCTATCATACTTCGGGGGGTTTGGAAAAAGAGGAACGGGCTATAAGGTGCTCGAATTAATGAATACCATCGGAAAGATACTGGGAATTGATCAGGAGTGGAATGTCATCGTTGTGGGGGCCGGAAAGATAGGAAGGGCGTTGCTGAACTACCCGGGTCTTCGAGAGGATGGTTTTAAGATTAAAGCGATTGTCGATAACCACGACAATAAAATCGGGATGAAAATAGATGGCTATTTTCCTGTTGAGGATGTTAGAAGGCTTGATAAGATTGTCCATGACCAGGAGATACAGATGGGAGTGGTGGCCGTTCCGTCAAACTCTGCCCAGGATGTGACAAATAAGCTGGTGAGAGCCGGAATAAAGGGGATTATCAATTTTGCCCCGGTTATCCTGGATGTGCCGGAAGATATTATGGTTGAAGAGGTTCATATCTCGCTGTCGTTTAAATCCCTGTCTTTCAAACTGGTTAATCGATAACCAAATCCCGGACTGTATGATATAATCAGGGCAATCAATTTATCAGACAGAACGCTTATGAGGTGAGATCTATGAGAATGACAGAGTTATACGCGCCAACGTTGAAAAACGCCCCTTCTGATGCCGATCTTAAGAGCTATGAGTTCCTTGTCAGAGGAGGCTTTATCCGAAAGGTTGCAGCAGGAATCTTCACCTATCTTCCGCTTGGAAACCGGGTTCTGTGTAAGATCACTGAGATAGTTCGTGAGGAGATGGACCGGTCCGGCGCACAGGAGTTTTTGATGCCGATTGCCCAGCCGGCCACGATATGGAAACAGTCCGGACGGTGGGAGGATTATGGTCCTGAGATGATGAAACTTCAGGACAGACATAAGCGATCCTTTACGCTCGGGCCCACCCATGAGGAAATGATAACGGTCACGGTGAAGAACGAGCTCGTGAGTTACAAGGAGCTGCCCCTGAACCTGTATCAGATCAACACCAAGTACCGGGACGAGATCAGACCGAGATTCGGCCTTCTCAGGGCCAGGGAGTTTGTCATGAAGGATGCCTACAGTTTTCATGAATCCGAGGAATGCCTGGACAAGACTTATAAAGAGATGTACAACGCTTATGAGAGGATCCTTGAGAGGATGGGGCTTGATTATATGGCCGTTGAGGCGGATTCCGGTGCCATCGGGGGCAGTGATTCGCACGAATTCGTGAGCCTGGCCCGTGAAGGCGAATCCGCTCTGTTGACGTGCCCAAATTGCGGATACAAGGCAACGGATGAAAGAGCGGAATACAAAGCGGAATATGATTATGAGCCCGAAGCTGAAAAGGGGCTTGAAAAGGTCGATACCCCTGATCAGAGAACCATTGCCCAGATTGCCGGTTTTCTTGAGCTGCCTATGCACAAGACTGTGAAGTCGCTGCTTTACAAGGGACGGGAAGGTTTTGTGATGGCCCTTATCAGAGGGGACCTTGAGATTAACACAGCCAAATTGAAGAGTGTCTGTCATGACCAGGCGATCGAACTCGCCGATCCGGCTACTGTTGAAAAGGAACTCGGAATACCGACGGGTTTTGTCGGACCAATTGGAATTGACAATGATAAAGTCCGGATTGTGGCGGATGAAAGTATCCGGGGTCTTAAAAACTTTGTCACCGGTGCGATGGAAAAAGACAAACACTATACCAACTGTAACACAGGGAGAGACTTCCAAATCGACACCCGGGCTGATATCAAACTCGTTAAAGCAGGTGACAGATGTCCCGAATGTTCAGAGCTGCTTCAGGAAACGAGAGGGATTGAGATGGGGCAGGTGTTTAAGCTCGGAACAAAATATTCGGAATCGCTCGAGGCGAACTTCACAGATGCCAACGGGAAAGGCAGACCTTTTTACATGGGTTGCTACGGCTGGGGTATCTCGAGAAGCATTGCCGGTATTGTCGAGCAATTGCATGATGAGGACGGCATACTCTGGCCTTTGGCTGTTGCCCCATACGAGATATTGATCACGGAGATCAATCCGAAAAAAGAGGAGCAGCGGACAGTCGGGGAGGCGATTTATCAGCAGCTGAATGAAGCCGGCTACGATGTTCTTTTGGATGACAGAGAGGTCTCCCCCGGTTTTAAGTTTAAAGATGCTGATCTGATCGGCATACCAATGAGGATAACAGTGGGCAGGCATGTTAAAAACGGAAAAGTTGAACTAAAATTGAGAAATGAAGGAGACAAGGAACAGATTTCAATAGAAGGCGGTTATGAGACTTTGTTAAAGCAGATTGAGGACAAGTTGGAGACCTATGATCCAAGAATTCGAAGATAAGAAACTCTGGCAAAAAGATGATCATGTGGATTTTAATGTATACCTCTGTCAAGTAACCAGGACAGGGGTTTTGCGTTTTTTGTCCCATCGGGAATGGATAACGGCTGTTCAGAGAACGATGAGAAGGGCCGGGTTCCCCTTCTGGTATACGAGGGGGTTTCATCCCAAACCGAAATTCAAATTCCCGAGAGCTATGCCAACAGGACTGATAAGCCGGGCCAATTATTTTCTGCTCAGGTTAAACAGAGAGGATGCAGCTGACACACACAAACTCGGGAGTCATTTTAACAAAAAGGCTCCGGCGGGGATGCAAATGAAGGGGATGTGGCGAGTCTTTGACTCTTTTTCACTGACCGGATACATGGATTTCTGGAGATTCAGACTGATTATAAGAGACGATTTCTCAAAGGCGTTAGACTTAGAAGGACTTCTTGGCAGCCGTGCATATGACGGGAAAGTTGCTGAAATGAATAATGGCCTTTTTATGATAGAATATAATACAGAGGAAAAAAACTGGCTTGATTACAGAGAACTTCTTGAAAAAATATACGGTGAGCGATATCCCAGACAGTTCTATCTACCGATATTAGAAGAGGTGTTCTACAAAGAAGATGGTTTGAAACCCATTCGTAAGCTTTTTGATGCCGGTTGGGAGGTCTAGTATGTCAAAGAAAGTGTTAGTTGTGGATGATTCCGGTGTTTTAAGAAATATAATCGTTTTTAATCTAAAGAAGGCCGGGTACGAGATCGGACAGGCCGTTGACGGTGAGGACGGGTTGGAAAAGATGATGTCGTTTAATCCGGACATGATCATCCTGGATTTAATGATGCCGAGACTGGATGGATTCGGTGTGCTTTCAAAGAAGTCTGATCAGGAGGAAATAAAGGATATTCCGGTTATTGTTCTGACAGCAAAAGGCGGGGAGGATGATAAAGACAAGGCGATGTCTCTGGGGGCATATGATGTCCTGACAAAGCCATTCAGTCCGAAGCAGCTCTTGACATCTGTAAAAGAGGTGATAGGGGATGCCTCTTAGAGAGGAAATCTATGAACTTTTCAGAAAAGTCCAGACAATAACGGGCTATACGGGGACTTCTGTTGAAGATACGGTGAAAGTGCCTGATGGAAAATCTGAAAAAGAACTTCTCTCACTCATAAAAGAAAAGGTTGAGATCATAGAAAACGAGCTGGTCTCATATAAAAATCAGCTGGAAGAGAGTTCGATAATGCTTGAAACCCAGATTGAAGAGATATCCAAGACTTATGAAGAACTCTCAACGCTCTACGATGTGACGAAGATACTGTCAAAATCCCTTGACCCCACACAGGTCCTTGATACACTGATTGAATCCATCAAGAACTCGATCCCCTCGGAGGGGATTGGCATCTATTTGGACTTTCTTGATTTTGAGGATTTTATTTTGAGTATTCAGGAAGATTCCCCAATCAACGACAACATCGAAGAGAATAAACGGTATATCATTGAGTATTTAAAGACGGATCATCCCAAAACACTGATAATGGAGGGTGAGCAACTTAAAGAGGCTTTCCCGCAGGGCGAGGATTTCTTGAATTCCCTCATCATCATTCCAATTTGTGGCAACAACGAATGTTACGGTGCTTTAACGCTTGCCAACCGCGAACGGGGGAGTATCTTCACAGCGGGGGATCGAAAACTGCTCGAATCCATCGCCAATCAGATCCACTTCAGCCTGGAGAATTATATCTATCTCCGGGACAAGATAGAACAGGAAAGGCTCCACGAGCAGATCTCGATCGCAAAAGACATCCAGTTGAGTCTGTTGCCCTCAGAGGTCTACCAGCCCGAGAACGTTCAGATTGCCGCCAGTTTTTCACCGGCGGTTGAAGTTGCGGGGGACTATTACGATGTCTTTCCGATGCAAGTCGGGACTTTTCTCATCGTTGCCGATGTCTCCGGAAAAGGCATACCGGCATCGCTTCTGATGAGTTCATTCAGGTCGGCGGTGCGTATTATGGCTGAAAGCTACACCGATCTGCCGGGGCTTGTCGGGAGAGTCAACGATCATATTGCCCAAAATGAGATAGCGGATCGTTTCGTCACATCAATGTTCATTATCCTGGATGAGGATAAGGGGACGTTCTATTATTCAAATGCAGGCCATGACCCGATCATTCTGTACAGAAAGAAGAAAGATGAGTTCTTCGAGATCAGTAATAGAGGCATCCCGATTGGTATCTTCGAGGACCAGGAATACATAGAAGATTCCTTTAAGCTGGAAAGAGGAGATGTCTTCGTTGTTTATACGGATGGCATTCCTGAAGCCCGGAATACCAAAAAAGAAGAATTTGGATTTGAACGATTTAAAGAGACTGTTAAGAAGAACGCTGACAAAACAGCGCAGGAGATCAAAGATGAGATACTAAACGCAGTCAGCCGTTTTGTGGGCGAAGCAAAACAGCACGACGACACAACTTTTATGGTAGTAAAATATCAATAAATGATAAATCACAAAGGAGGTTTTTTATGTCCGGACATAACAAGTGGGCAAACATCAAACATCGTAAAGGGGCCCAGGACAAGAAACGCGCAGCATTATTCAATAAGATCATCAGAGAGCTGACGGTTTCTGCTCGTGAGGGAGGCAGCGATCCCGAGTCGAATCCAAGACTACGTTCAGCCATGGATAAAGCCAAAGATGCCAACATGCCCAAAGATACAATGGAGAAAGCCATCAAAAGGGGTACTGGCGAGCTCGAAGGTGTCGAATACGTAGAGATTATGTACGAGGGCTACGGGGCAGGTGGCGTTGCTATGCTCGTTTCAACTGTATCTGATAATAAGAACAGAACGGCTCAGGAGATCCGGCATGTCTTCAGCAAGTATCAGGGGAATATGGCTGAAGCCGGGAGTGTTTCCTGGATATTTGAGAAAAAAGGGACCATGAACATCAGCAGGGATCAGGTTGCCGACAGTGAGGAATTCATGATGGAAGCCATTGAAGCAGGTGCCGAGGATATTGACGACAGCGATGATCCCATCGTGATAACAACAGCCCCTGAAGATCTGATGCAGGTCGCCGATGCGTTAAAAGAGAGCGGATACCAACCGAAAGATGTAGAATTCACTTATGAAGCAAAAAACACTGTTCCGGTTTCGGGAAGAGATGCCGAGAAGGTTTTGAATCTCATTTCAAAACTTGAAGAGCTCGACGATGTCCAGAGTGTTCATTCGAATTTTGATATTGACGACAAAGAACTAGAGAAGATAATGGAAGAAATCGGATAAAAATTGCCAATCAATCTTGATTTGCATGTCCACACCAATTGTTCAGACGGAGAAAAAAACCCGGCAGAGATGATCGATATCCTGAAGAATAATTGTGTGGATATTTTTTCCATAGCGGATCATGACACGATCAGTGGTGTTAAGCAGTTGGTAGAACTTTCACAAGTGAATAAAATGAAACTGATTCCAGGTATAGAATTAACGTCTCTTTATGCCGGAATGGAGATCCATATACTCGGATATTTTTTCAACAAAGATGATCATTTATTTGGTGAATTTGTTAAACGGAGATCTGATAAAAGAAAGAGACGTTTGATTAAAATTGTGGAGAGATTATACAGAAACGGCGTAGATATCGATCCGGACGAATTTAAAGAAGAATATGGTGAATCCTATATGGGGAGACCTCAGATTGCAAAGATGCTTTTGGATAAGGGCTATATCACAACATTTTCAGAGGCATTTTCAGACGATTTTGTGGGCAGGGAAAGTGATGCATATATTCCGCCGAATGATTCTCCGGTGGAAGAATCTATAGAAATGATCAAATTAGCCGATGGCATATCGTTTTTGGCCCATCCCGGTGTATATTACAAAAACGGAGGCAGTAAAAGAGGACTTGAAAAAAAGGATTTGAAGACATTGAAAGAGATGGGTTTGGAGGGTGTTGAAGTCTTTCATCCGTTTCACAGAAAATCTGAAATTCAAAGGTACCGGTCATTCTGCCGGGAGTTGGATTTGCTGATAAGCCTCGGTTCAGACTATCATAGAGGCTATTACAAACCGGAATTTTCACTGAATCCACGCAGTGGCCTTAAGGATGTTCAAACATGGTTGAGAAAAAGACTTTAAGCCCCTGTTTATGCTTCATCTTCATCTTCTTTCTTCTTTTTTCCGTGTCTGTTAGTGCTGAAGATGATTTTGAGGATCTGGACTGGGAGTTACAATATCCCGATGTTATACTGGATGATTCAAGGGCATGGGTGGATTTAACGTTTGGTGGTCTGTTTGACACGAGCGATAAAGGAGCCGGCCTGTTTTTCAAGGTGGAACCGTCAATGAATTTCCTTATTTTTGATGGAAAATTCAGTGTCGTTGTCAAAACAGAAAAGGAAGAATACGGGAGATTCTGGAGTCTTGCTAATGAAGAGATAGCGGATTATTTTGAGGATGCCCGGGTTCGTTACCGTGAGCTGACGTTCACATTCGGTCCTGAGGCGGTTAGTAATGGTGATTTTCTCTTCCTGCCAAAAACGGATATCGACAGAAAGTATCTCGGGTTTGATTATGAGAATGCCGGTTTTTATTTTGGTACCCGTTCCCCGGACTGGCAGGCCTGGTCTTTTGCCTTTTCCTCCCCTGGTTTCGGTTTTGATTCCCTTCAGTTTTCTGTTGAGGCACAGGGTTTTCACGACAATTCAGCTTCCAGAACCTATGCTGTTGGCGCCGGACCCGGCATCCATTACAAAGACCTGACGATAAAACCATTTGCAGCATACGAGTACAGAGAACCCCGTTCGACTGACGCAGCCACCGTCGTCAACGGGGAGATCCGGAAAGGATTCCTTTTCGGGGGATTGGGACAGTTTAAAAAGGGGATTCTGAATCTTAAAGGTGGTATCCTTTTTCAGGATGTGCTTTCCCCGTTTTTCTTATTTGGAATGGGTCCCCTGGAAATGACAGTTGGAGAGTTTGCCCCTTTTGCCTATGATTCACTTGGCAGAGAAAAGTGGGTTAACATCTACTGGCATTATCAGAACGCCGGGATAGACTCGAATATTGGTGTGGGGATCCGGGAGAAAGAGGGCAGAAAGAATCATGAATTGATTTATTCGGATTTTTCGTTTAAGATTGCCGAGGAATTTTTCGTCTCTTTTTCAATAGAATTAGAGGAAACAATTCGCCTGGCCCTGGGAACAAAGTACAGGATTAATTTTGATTTCTATAACGATATTAATGAGGCAGAATGATGAAGGAGGAATATGATGTTGCAGAAAGTGAACGACCCGGAGTTCGACTGGTTTGTCTCAGAGATTAAAAAAAAGATTGATCTGGATTTGACCGGATACAAGCCTCACAGGGTAAAGAGAAGAACCGATATCCTTTTAAGAAAGCACAACGTTGATAATTACCGCGATTATATGAAGATGATTATGAATGATGAAAAATTAAAAGATGAGTTTCTCGACAAGCTCACCATAAATGTGACAGAGTTTTTCAGGAATCCGGAAAAGTGGGCTTCGCTTCAGAAGAAATATCTCCCGGAAATGATTAAAAAGGTTGGACCGAGGATTAAGATCTGGAGTGCGGGATGCTCCAGTGGAGAAGAACCCTATACCTGGGCCATCATTCTCGAGGAACTGAGGGCTAATCAGGCCAGGATTACGGCTTCGGACATTGATTCTGGTGTTTTGGCAAAGGCCCGTAAAGGGATTTATGAGAAACGGTCGTTTGAAAATACCTCTGTTGATATCATGAAAAAATATTTCAAGAAGGTCGATGATGAGCGTTATGAAGTCAGTCAGAAGTTAAAATCGAGGGTCAATTTCAGAAAGCACAATATGCTTCAGGAGAATTTTGACAAGGATCTGGACTTTATTTCATGCCGGAATGTCGTCATCTATTTTGAGATGGAGACAAAGAATGTTTTGTACAAAAACTTTGTCAAAGCCTTGAAGCCCGGTGGGATTTTGTTTGTCGGTAGTACTGAAAGAATCTTTAACTATCGCCAGATCGGCTTGAAAGTTATAGAACCGTTTTTCTATCAGAAGGTATAAGAGGAGATTATGATGGGTTTTTTTGATAAATTAAAACAGGGTTTGAAGAAGACACATGATGCCACATTCGGTAAGATACAAAAGATCCTGCGTTTCGGTAAACTCGATGAGGAGACGCTCGAGGAGATAGAAGAGCTGCTCATTATGGGGGATGTGGGTGTTGAATGCAGTGAGCAGATCATCGAAAGACTCGAGGAAACACACAAAGAATATGATAATCCGGAACAGGCCCTGAAGGCCATCATGCTTGAGATGCTCCAGGGCGATAATGAATTAAAATGGCCTGAAAACTTGCCGCTTGTCGTGAGTGTTATCGGGGTGAACGGTGCTGGTAAGACCACCACGATTGGAAAGATTGCCAAAAACCTGAAGGATTCGGGTCGTGAAGTAGTACTTGCTGCTTCTGATACTTTCAGAGCAGCAGCGATTGACCAGCTGAGAGTATGGGCTGAGCAGAGAGCCAAGGTCACCCTGATTGCCCATCAGTCCGGCGCTGATTCAGGGGCGGTGGCCTATGACGCCGTGAAGCATGCTGTATCAAGAAAAAAAGACGTCGTACTGATCGATACAGCCGGTAGACTACATACAAAGAAAAATCTGATGAATGAACTGACAAAAGTTCACAAAGTGGTCAAGAAAGTTATTCCTGAAGCACCCCATGAAATTCTGCTCGTGATTGATGCCACCACCGGTCAGAACGGTTTGATGCAGGCGGAAAAGTTTACAGATGCAGTTGGTGTTTCAGGGATTGTGCTGACAAAGCTCGACGGCACTGCCAAAGGGGGAATTGCGCTCTCAATCAAGAATAAGTTTAAGATTCCGATTAAATACATCGGTGTTGGTGAAAAGCTTGAGGATCTCAAGCCGTTTAACCCGCACGATTTTGTAGATGCAATCCTGGAAGAAACGGATGATTGATGATGGCAAAAAAGACTTTCTGGTACAAAGAATTTAACTGTCCGGTTTGTGAACAGGAATTCGAGGCAGTGAGAGTCTTTTCAAACGCTGTATCTATCGATAAGAGAGATCTTTATCTCAGACCCACGTACAAAGGAGTGGATCCGGACAAGTTTTATCTTATCACTTGTCCTTACTGCTATTATACGGCTTTTGAAAGTGATTTTGACAATCTCCCGGGGAATCTCTCCCTGGATAAGCTCAATTCACTCAAAAAATCACTCGAGAGGGCGATGAAGTCGTTGAACCCGGAACTGGGAGAGGAAAGAACTGCCCGGGATGCCCATGAGATCAACGTACTTGGTGTCTTGACCTATGTGCATGCTGATATACCCTACAAACTGGCTCAGATCTTCCTCAGAATGAGTTGGTTTTATATCGATCAGGGCGATAAGGAGAACGCCGCGATATCGATGTCGAAGGCGTTGAAACAGTTTCAAAGAGCCTTTGAGGATGATAAAAAGGGGTTACACACCGACGGGATCATCTTCTTCCTGGCGGCTCTCAATATTCAGCTCAACCATATAAAAGAGGGCTTCAGATGGCTTGAAAAGCTGCTGAAGGAATACAGGGGAACGGGTTCTCATTACGAAAAGGCCGGCAAAACACTGTGGGAGGAGGTCAGAGAATCAAAATTAATGTGAAGACGACTCTTTTTTGCCTGTTGCTATTGGGTCTTGTTTTTCTGTTGGCATCTTGCTTTAATGAAACGGATGAGCCTTCCGGGCAAAACTTTGGTTATCAACTCCTTGAAGCGGATCTCAACACCCTTCAACAAAGAGTGGAGGAATTTTTCTGGGAATTCCGCGGGTTAAAGAAAAGTGTTGAAGACAATACGCTGGCACTGGAAGAAATGGAACGAGCCCTTGAAAGAAACCGGCAGTTTACGGACACACTTTATGCCAGTCTAACCTATGCCTCAGTTTTGAATACCAGTATTAATCTGAACAAATTACAGAATATCCCGACGCTTGAAGAGATTGAAGCCCTCATCAGCACGGAGATGAAAAAGTCACGGAAGATAGAGCCCTCTCTTGAAACGGATTATTCAGAGGGAGATAGTGTTTCCCGTCTTCAAAGAGAATTGTCATTACTACGGGAGAATTACAGAACGCTTAAATGGGAGATGTATAAGAACAGAGAAACCGTTGATGCCGGATCCCTGCCGGAGATATTAAGCGGTGAATTTACATATATCGTTCAATCGGGTGATACGCTCAGTCAGATTGCCGGGAGTTTCAGTCTCGGGGATTCAGGTGTGGAAAAGATTATGAAGGACAACGGGATCAGTGATCCGAGAATGATTAGACGCGGGGATGAGATCCGCATTCAGCTCCCGCCCCTTCAGGACAGAATCAGACTCCCGATTGCCGGTAGAGTGAGTATTATTCCTGAGGACATCAAGGCCTTTTTCGGTCAGAAGACGTCAGCAGGTTTTTCCCGGGGCATTGTTTTCGATACCGATCCGGGAACCCGGATCGTGGCCAGTTTACCCGGTAAAGTGATTGATACCGGAAATGATTATTGTGTCATTTACCATGGAAGCAGCTTAAAGTTCATCTATCTGAAACTGGACAATCCCGACGTTGAAAAAGGGGAATGGGTTAAAGGCGGTGAAACCATCGGCAGGACTTCTTCCGATGAGTTTATACTTGAGACAATGATTCATAACGAGTACAGAGACCCGCTCAACCTCTTCCTGAAAAAGATGGGGAAGTTTGAAATAACCTTTTATACCGAATGGGACGATGGAAATCTTCCTTATTTTCCCTATTTCAGAAGGGTTAAAGAAGGTGCTTTTGCAAAGGAATGGTACTCGGTTGCTGCAGACCCGGAATACTTCCCAAAGGGGACGCTCATTTATATCCCTGAGCTGAAGAACACGCCATCAGACGGGGTGTTCGTGGTTCAGGATGAGGGGAGTGCCATCAAGGGCAATAAGATCGATGTATATATACGGGATTTAACGCTGGCTTCTAAGATGAAAACGAGTGCATCTGTTTATTACCTGCCTCAAAAATAAAAAAAGCGCAGCTCAACGCCACGCTTTTTTAATCTTTGCCTTTTCTGTTATCTTCTGATCCCGAGCTTTTCAAGCATTTCCTTATAGACCTCAGGCTTGTTTTTTCTGAGATACTTCAGCAGTCTTCTTCTTCTGCCGACTAACTTCATCAGACCGCGTCTGGAATGAAAGTCCTTGGAATGTCTTTTCAAATGATCGGTCAACTGTCGGATCCTTGCAGAAAGCATTGCCACCTGAACTTCAACAGAACCGGTGTCATCAGTGTTGATCTGATATTCATCGATCAACTGTTGTTTCTTGTCATAATCAAGAGCCATTATTTCACCTCCATAATATACGCCCGAAACCTTGATGAAGGAGGCTCAATCCTAAACAAAGTAACGGGTACAGATACGAGCCGATTTTATCATAAAAAGAGCCTGGTGTCAAACGGTTCAAAAAAGGGGTTTGTTATCTTTTGTAAATTTCTTCTTATCAACATTCAATTCGTCGGGATACTGTTTAATGATCTGATAAATCAGATCAACCGGTAACGATGAATTAATCCATACCTCTAAGAGATCCTTTTTACCATCTTGTCTCTCGGGGGTTTTCTCCAAAGCAGCCTTGACGGCGATGATATAACGACTGATTGATTCTATATGCCATTCTGTTTCAATAACGGCTTTCCCGACTTCCAGCTTATGATTCACTTTTTCTTTGGGCTTTTTATTCTTTTCAGGTTTCTTCTTAGGGGGCTTTTTTTTGTTCGGATTCTTATTGTTGCCCTGTTTTGAAATGGTTTTCCCTTTTCTTTGTTTTGTATTGTTCGACCCCTGCTTCTCAGGTTTTTCAGATTTTCGAGCCTTCTTTTTATGCTTGAAAAAGTGTTTTTTGACCTTTTTCTTACTCGGGCCTGTTTTATTGCTTGATGTTGACTGCTTCTTTTCAGTGGTTTTATTCTTGACCTGTCCGGTACTCTTTTCATTGTCCGTTTGGTTTTTTGATTTCAAAAAAATGACCTCCGATTCTTTATTAATCGTCTTCATTATAGCAGATATAAAGAAAACGTCAAATAGCCTTTAATCAAAAAAGACAGGGGGCTTGCATTAAGGGTGTGCTTCTGGTATAATACCTTCGGTTTTGGCGACGTTGCCAAGGGGTCTAAGGCGGAGGTCTGCAAAATCTCCATTCGTCGGTTCAAATCCGACCGTCGCCTCCAATATATTCAGCAAAACCGGCTTGAGATAGCCGGTTTTTCTTTAGCAAACAAAACAAGCACAGAGATTTTTCAACTAACGCTTTCATGGTATAATAAATAAAGAGAAGAAACTAAGGAGGTTGTGTTTTGAAACGTGAAGAGCTTGATAGAGAGGAAAACGTTGAAAGGATCAAATTGTTTATCGAGAAAGAGGAACAAGACCCGATAATCCAGAAAGAGATAGACAAGGCTGCAAAAAACTATCAGATCCCCGGGTTCAGAAAGGGGAAAGCCCCGAGGGGTATGATCAAAAAGATACTGGGAGAAGAGAGACTGAAATCCATTGCTGCTGAGGAAGTGCTTCAGAAAGCGGTCAATGAAATGGTGGATGAAAGAGATACAATGCTTGCCCCCATTGTTGAGGAACTGGATATTGATGATAACGGGAATGCAGTTGCCGAGATCAAACTCTTTAACAAACCGGAGGTTACCCTCCCGGATTATAAAGATATTGAGGTTATCAAATATCTGCCAAGTGAAGAAGATGTCGAGAAGATGGTGGATGAACGAATAGAAGAGCTCCGAAAAGAAAACGCCCTTTTAGAGCCCAAAGAAGGGAAAGTCGAGCCGGGAGACAGTGTGCGCATCACCTACTTTGTCAAAAATGAAGAGGGACGGGAACTCTACAACCAGGAGCCTAAAGACTTTGAGGTTATGGAAGATGACCCCCGGCATGTCATCAATAATACAATCGGATTGGAAGCCGGTGAGGAAAAGTCATATGAGAAGACATTTGATAAAGAAGCGGGCGGCAACAAAAAGGGTCGTGACCTGACGTATTACTATACGGTCAAGGTTGAAGAGGTCTATAACAGATCATTACCCGGGATAAATGATGATTTTGCAAAGGAAGTAAAGGATGTTGAAGGCGAAACAGTAGAAGAATTGAAGAAGAACATCCGTCAAAAGGTCCTGGAAGCTTATGAGCAGACAGCGGAAAACTCGATTAATCAGCAGATTATCAACGGGCTGGCTGAGAATACTGATATCGCGATAACGGATGAGACCCTTGACAGGATCAGACAGAATACCATCGATGAGATGAAAAAAGAACAGTCCTATGAAAAGGAATTGGAGGAATATGATACAGAAGAGGATCTACTCGATGAGATTGAAAAGGGTAATTTCTATAAGTTAAAAGAGATGTTCAGTGTCGAAAAGGTATATAAAGAAAACGACATGACGATCAGCGAAGAGGACATTAATGAGTATATTGGCAATGCTGCACCCAGTTGGGGAATGAGTCCCGAACAGGCCAAAGGATTTGTCAACAAGGATAATGTCATGAAATCAAGGATTGAAGAGCTGATTAAACAGAAGAAAGTGGCCGAATTTCTGAAAGACAAGGTCACGATAGAGGAAAAGGAGTTCGATGCTGAAGAAAAGGCAACCGAGGAAGATGCCGAGAAGATTATAGAGGAAGTCGAGAAAACGGCGGAAGAAATGGAGAATGAGGAAGAGACAGATTAAAAAATAGAACAAGAGGTGTATTATGGAAACAACGAATCAAATTATTCCAACGGTCATTGAAACAACAGGAAGATATGAACGGGCGTACGATATCTATTCGAGGCTCCTGAAGGACAGGATCATATTCCTGGGAACCCCCGTTTCGGACAACATATCCAACGTAATAATCGCGCAGCTTCTCTTTTTGGAAGCTCAGGATCCGGACAAGGATATCAGTCTTTACATCAACAGCCCCGGCGGATCTGTATCAGCCGGTATGGCCATATACGATACAATGCAGTATATCAAACCGGAGGTTTCGACCATTTGCGTGGGTCTCGCAGCATCCATGGGGGCATTTCTCCTGATGGGCGGACAGGAAAAGAAACGCTATTCCCTGCCCAATTCCAAGATAATGCTTCATCAACCCCTTGGCGGTGCTCAGGGACAGGCTACTGATGTTGAGATTCAGGTCAGGGAGTTGATGAAAACCAAGAAACAGATCAACGAACTGATTGCGAAACATACAAAAAAAGATATTGAACAGATTGAAAAAGATACAGACAGAAACTATTGGATGTCGGCGAAAGAAGCGCTTGACTATAACTTGATCGACAAGATCATAGAAAAAAATGAAAAATAAACTTCACTCGAAAGGTTGTGTCACATGAAAGTGGAGAAAAAATGTTCTTTTTGCGGGAGACCGGAATCACAGGTTCAAAGACTCCTTGCCGGACCGAATGCTTATATCTGTAATGAATGTATAGAACTCTATCATGATACGTTAAAGGACGATCAGGTCGTACACTTCAGAGATATCAAAAATGAACTGCCCACCCCGTCTGAACTGAAATCTGAACTGGATAAATACGTTATTGGCCAGGAAAAGACGAAGAAAGCGGTGGCGGTCTCTGTTTACAATCACTATAAACGGATTATGATGAAGAAAAACGACGACACGGAGATTGACAAGTCCAATATCATGATGATCGGCCCCACAGGTTGCGGTAAGACGCTGATCGCGAAGACACTGGCCAAAAGTCTCGATGTGCCCTTTGCAATAGTTGACGCAACGCCTATTACAGAAGCCGGTTATGTGGGAGAGGATGTTGAAAATGTCCTGCTCAAACTCATCCGATCGGCCAACTTTGACATTGAAAGGGCTGAGAGGGGAATCATCTATCTCGACGAGGTAGACAAGATTGGCAAGAAAGGCCCCAATGTTTCGATAACAAGAGATGTATCAGGCGAGGGTGTTCAGCAGGCTCTTCTCAAGATTGTTGAGGGATCGGTTGCCAACGTTCCTCCAAAAGGTGGGCGAAAACACCCCTATCAGGAGTTTATCAAGATAGACACCTCGAACATCCTCTTTATTGCTGGAGGGGCATTTGACGGTCTTGAAGAGATCATCAAGCACAGAATGGAGGATTCCTCCATGGGATTCGGATCGACGATCGAATCAAAAGGGAAAAAGCGGATCGGGGAGATACTCTCCCATGCGAACCCCTTTGATCTCGTACAGTTTGGTCTCATCCCGGAATTCATCGGCCGTTTCCCGGTTTTCAGCACGTTGAACGACCTGGACGAAGAGGCCCTTGTCAAGATCATGCTTGAACCGAAGAATTCCGTTATCAAGCAATATCAGAAACTGCTTGAAATGGATAACATCGCGCTTGATTTCGACGACGAGGCTTTGAATTCAATTGCCAGGATAGCGATGAAGAGAGGAACCGGCGCCAGGGCATTGAAGAGTGTGGTCGAAGAGGTCATGCTTGATATCATGTTCGAAGTACCTTCCAGGAAGAATATCGACAAGATCCTCATAACGAAAGAAGTCGTTGAAAACAACAAGAACCCCATCGATATCCTTAAAGAATCAGCATAAAGTATAATGAACGAAGGACAATGGAGGCTTATTTCTAGAAGCCTCCTTTTTCTTTTGAAAAACGTTTTGTTTGAAAGGAGTGTTGACTGATGAAGATTGACAGACAGCAGGCTTGGGAGATTCTGACAGAATACACAAAAAAGGAGAATCTCAGAAAACATGCCCTGGCCGTTGAGGCCGCGATGCGGGCCTATGCCAAAAAATTCGGTGAAGATGAAGAAGAATGGGGGGTCGTCGGTCTGTTGCATGATTTTGATTATGAACGGCATCCCACAGAAGAAGAGCATCCGTATAAAGGCGCTGAGATATTGAGGGAAAAAGGCCTGCCGGAGGAATGGATAAAAGCGATTATGGGACATGCCGATTATACAGGTGTTCCCAGGGATACCCTGATGGCAAAAACCCTCTTCGCCGTTGATGAACTCACCGGACTGATAACAGCCACCGCCCTGGTCAGACCTTCCAAGCAACTCAGGGACCTGAAGGTTAAATCCGTTAAGAAAAAACTGAAAGACAAGGCCTTCGCCGCTTCCATTAACCGCGATGATATCAAAAAAGGGGCTGAGGAGCTCGGTGTTGACCTGAGTGAACATATCGGTTTCGTCATCGAAGCTATGAAGAGTGTCTCGGACGAGCTGGGACTATAAGTTCTGTTAAAAACCTGTTATATCGAAAACCTCGAACAGGAACTCAAAAGCCTCCCGGTTTTTAAGAAAGTATTCGCTTATAAACCTTAGTTTCCCGGACTCTGTTTCAAAAAAATAGGGTGAATGGCTGAGAATAAACCGAATGCTTTCCAGGGAGGCTGTTTCTGAGACACCCCTTTTCAACTGTCCGAAATCGATACCCTCCCTCAATCTGAGCCCCATGAACAGCCTTTCTTTCAAATCTTCTTTTGCGTTGTTCACCTGAGAATACGCTTCATCTATGGTATTATGCCTTTCCAAGGAAGTGATGTATTGCATCAAACCGGCGGTATTCACATATCGTCTGTGATGGATATAGCCTCCTGCTGAAACCCCGACTCCGATATAATCAACCCCCTTCCAGTAAACCAGGTTGTGAAGAGAGGCATAACCGGGCCGGGCGTAATTGGAGATCTCGTATTGATTGAATCCCATGGCTGGTAATGTTATACTCATCGATTCGATGAATGACTCTGCGTAGCTTTGAGAAGGCAGGTCAATGAAGCCTTTCCGCTCTTTAACTGCGAGAGGCGTCTCCTTTTCGCTTTCCAGCAGATAGAGAGAGATGTGCTCAGGGGCCGCTTTTTGTATGAGGTCGAGTGTTCCTTTCATCCAATCATGCAGATTTTCGGGCAGTCCGCAGATGAAATCGACATTGACATTATCATACACTTTTCTGATCATATCGTATTTTAGTAAAAACAGGCCGAGGGTTTGACTTCTGTTGACACGTGCGAGGGTGTCATCACTTGGGCTCTGAACGCCGACGCTGATTCTGTTGCAGCCCAGATCTCTCAACCTTTCCAGAAAGGGGGCATCCACGCTCTTGGGATTGACTTCACAGGTAAATTCCACAGGGGCATTAAACCGTTGCTGGAGTCTTTTGACAACCGGCTGATAATAATCCGGATCCACAGTCGAGGGCGTTCCGCCGCCGATATAGAGTGTGTGAAGGTAGTAATCATCGGGCAGCGCCCAGAGACGGAGCTCAAGTTCCTGATAAAGGGCAGAAAAATACTGATTAACTGTCTCTCTCTTGATGATATGCAACGGGAAGGATACAAAATCACAGTAATCGCACTTTGCCGAGCAGAAGGGGATATGAAGATAGAACGAAAGGGGCTTCTTTTCCATTAACGATCGTTGTTGACCAGTGAGGAGAGGTCAAGAATCGTTCGATTCCCGATAGTGGCATTCTCAAGGGAGAGATTGAAGTAAATCTCAACAAACCGCGATAGTTTATAGTCTCCCTGGATACTCCAGAAAGGCTTGCCGTTAACCGGAAACAGAAGCATTGTGTTCAGTTTGATGGAGGACTTTTGACCAACGGAGGCTTCGTCATGGAGCAGCAGTCCTATGGTCAGCGATCCGGTCTGTCTGGAATACCCCGCAGCCAGCCTTGGGCGATAGCTCATGGCCGGGGTTTTCATATCAATTGAACCAAAAACGCCGGTTAAATCCCCCAACGTCAATCCAAATTCAGGTTGATCCATAACCCGCAGACCGATTTCAGTAATGCCGTGGTTGTGAAAGATGTCGTTGTAAGAGTGGAAAGTGATATTCGCCGACACAGGCCCGGCCTTGGAAAAAGCAAATCCCTCGTTGACAAACACCGGATTTTGGGCCGTTCCGAATGTTCTCAGATCCAGAGAGAATGTCAACGGGAGCCTTATCGAAGGGGCCGGGATCCCAATCGCATCCCCGATCGCCGCAAGGCTGATGGAATCGTTGAAAAAATGCTGATAACGGAATTCATAAACAAACTCATCGGAGAGTCCCCACATCACCTTGATTCTCTTGGTTTCAACGGTCTGGTCTTTAAAAAAGACCCGTTTCTCCCGTTTCTCCTCTTTGAAGGCATAGATGACACCCATCGGGATCTCATTCTTCATACCAAGACCAAAATCAAACGGAAGTCCCAGCGTCAGCGGAAATTGCAGAATAAAGAGATCGCCGTTGACACTATCACTTTTAATCGGAACCTCAATCGCCTCCGAACTGAACATCACACAGGAGACTGTGACGAGACAAAAAACGAGGATGGCAAACACCTTACTTTTCAATCTAAACCCTCCATTTAACACCATT
This sequence comes from uncultured Thermotogaceae bacterium, assembly GCA_964631265.1. Taxonomy (GTDB): domain Bacteria; phylum Thermotogota; class Thermotogae; order MWEM01; family MWEM01; genus CAZVWW01. Next base: position 96 of record CAZVWW010000019.1, on the reverse strand, counting down.
GGTATTATATCACGATCTGATTGCCTATCATAAATGGAAAGAGCCAGCTCTACTATACCAAAATCATCAAACACCTCCGTCCCTGTTGCTGTTTGC
>CAZVWW010000018.1:0-28611 GCA_964631265.1 uncultured Thermotogaceae bacterium | reverse complement strand
GGGACAGGTCCATTGATTACGAATTCATAATCAATGGACCTGTCCCCCTGATTTCTGCCCAAACCCCACGCTTTTTAAAGTCGTTTGAGTCGTTGAGCTGGTGTATGGTAGAATAGCATGGAAACCATGAAAAGGAGTCTTTAAAAATGTATATACAGGATATGATAGAGAATCTGAATAAGTTCTGGTCACAAAGAGGATGTGTCATTGATCAACCGTATGATATGGAGATGGGGGCCGGAACGTTTCATCCTTCAACCTTTTTTAAGGTGATTGACGAAAAGCCGTGGCGTTGCGGGTTTGTTCAACCGTCCAGAAGGCCGACTGATGGTCGTTACGGGGAGAATCCGAACAGGATGCAGCGGTTTTACCAGTATCAGGTTTTGATCAAGCCGTCCCCGGAGGCGTCGCAGGATATCTATATCGAATCGCTTCAAGCACTCTCGATTAAACCGGAGGAACATGATGTCAGATTTATCGAGGATAATTGGGAATCCCCGACACTCGGAGCCTGGGGGGTCGGCTGGGAAGTCTGGCTTGACGGCATGGAGATCACCCAGTTCACCTATTTTCAGCAGGTGGCGGGCATCGATCTGAAGCCTGTTACGCTTGAGATCACCTATGGTATTGAAAGGATTGCCATGTATCTCCAGGGGATTGACAACGTGTATGATCTGCAGTGGAATGAAAACACCAAATACGGGGAACTTTATCAGCGCAATGAATATGAATATTCCAAATACAATTTTGAGCTGGCCGATACGGCACTTTTGTTCGATTTGTTTGAAAAACACAAAGACGAATACTATCGGCTACTGGGTTTTGATATTCCAAGGGCCGCCTATGATCAGCTTGTGAAGTGTTCGCATTACTTCAATCTTCTCGATGCCAGGAATGCCATCAGTGTTTCTCAAAGGCAGTCTTATATCAAAGAGATTCGTAAGATGGCGATCAAGTGTTCCAGGCAATATCTGAAGGCCGGGAAAGAGGAAACGCCGGCTCAAAAGGCGCAATAGGAAATAAATAAAAATGCTAATGCGTCACAAAACACATGAGTTAAAAATTTTATAACAGACGGAGGGAGTATTATGGGAGAAGCAAAACCCCTAATCCCGGATTGTGTTGATGTTAATCATGCCAAGCAGATTCTGAGCATCTATAATGAAGGGAAAGAAGAAAAGGCTGTACTGATGGTAAGAGAACATCTATCAAGCTGTGGCGCTTGTTTTAGACAGTTCAGAAGGGTCAATATCATCGAGGAAGTATGCAGTGGCAGATTACCTGATAACGAATATCTGGAATTCATTGAGGTTGTGGACCGCGTTGGAAAAGAAAGAGCCCTTGAAAAACAGGAACTGCAGGAGATATACATGAATTTCCTTTCAAAAGCAGAGACAATTGCTGAGGATTCACCGGAGGATGAAGAAATCTCGCTGGCGAATGATCTTTATGAGAGACTTTGTGATATTGAAAATGAAAGAGATCAAAGAAGGGAATCTTTCTGGAATAACAGGGTTTTCTCGTGGGGTGCCGTTGCTGCCGCTTTAACCATAACGGTTCTATCGGTTGGTATTATGTTGAATGGCCCGTCTCTGAACTCCGAAACAAGGACTGAAGTCAATCGGGAACTATTCCCGGGATATAATGATCAGACAGCTTATACACCGACGGAAGCCGATAAAAGTGCACGGTATCAGGACATGCAGCAGGTATTTACAGATGAGTTTGGGCTCCCCGTGGATAAACATCTGGAAAAAGTCTATACCGGTCCCGTCAACAATAACAACGAGATACTGTACAGTGTCAGCATGAATTATTAAACTATATTTGAAACGGAGTGAAGCGGTTTGAAAGAGTCCCTGACAAAGATTCCATTCTCTGTGACACTGAAGTACACGCAACTGGTGCAGAGTTTACAGAATGAAGGCAAAGATATTGTAAGACTGACAGCGGGTGAACCGGATTTCAACACCCCGGATCAGGTTAAGAAAGCAGCTGTGCAAGCCCTGAACGATAATTTTACAAAATATACATCCGCAGCCGGTATAAGGGAATTGAGAGAAGCGGTTGCGGATATGCTTGGCAGACAATACAATCTGGATTACAAAGGAACTCAGATCGTTGTAACCAATGGTGGCAAGCAGGCATTATATGAAGCACTGTATGCCGTCACGGACGAAGAGGATGAGGTCCTCGTCTTCACACCGGATTGGGTCAGTTATATTCCGCAAATCAAGATGTGTAAGGCCGTTCCCGTTGTTGTTCCGGCTTTGGCTGAAAACGGTTTTGAGCCATATGAAGAGGATATCAGGGAAAAGATTACTGAGAAAACCAGAGCTGTCATTGTGAATTCCCCGAATAACCCAACCGGTGCGGTTTATTCGGAAGATACCCTTAGAGGGATATTGAAGGTGGCAATGGAAAATGATCTCTGGATTATATCCGATGAGATTTATGCCAATCTCGTCTATGATGGGGCACATAGGAGTATCGGGTCGCTTGATCCAACTTATAAAAAGGTGATCACCATCAACGGTTTTTCAAAATCACATGCGATGACGGGCTGGAGATGCGGTTATTGTGCGGCACCAATTGAAGTCTCAAAAGAGATTGTCAAAATGCAGTCGCATCTATCTTCAAATGTGAACTCCATTACTCAAATGGCGGCATTAGAGGCACTGGCTGTTAATACCGATTACATGAGGGAGCGTTTTCGGGAAAGAAGAGAGATCGTGACAAATGGGCTTCAAGAGATCGGCATTCCTTTCTTTTTCCCCAAAGGTGCTTTTTATTGTTTCATCGATTTCTCGTGGTTGAATGAGGGGGGAGGCGCAGAAACCGGAAGGGTTTATAAGGATGATGATGAACTGGCAATGGAACTGATCAAAGAATACGGTCTTGCGTTGATACCGGGCAGTGCTTTTCATGCCCCCTGGTTTATGAGATTATCCTATGCCTCTTCAGAAAAAGAACTTGAAAAAGCCTTGGCAATACTCAAAAGATTTAAAGATGAAAACTGATTGGCAATCAATATCGAATATAAATTAATGGGCGTTCATTTTAGAACGCCCATGTTTTGTGGGAGGAGATAGAATGGAGATTGAGAATATCCTGAATATGGTCAAACGGTTAAATATCAAGCATGATCTAGCGGAGCTTCCGACCCCCCTGGAAAAGATCAATCGTTTTTCCGAAGATTGTGGAATTGAGTTTTGGATTAAGAGAGATGACCTCACTGAATTTTTTGGTAGCGGCAATAAGATCAGAAAATTGGAATTCCTGTTTCAAGAAGCACTGGAGAAAGGAACTAAAGAGGTTGTGACGTGTGGCGGGATTCAGTCAAATCACTGCCGGGCAACCGCCTATGTTGCCAGACGTCTCGGGATCAAACCGGTTCTCTTTCTCAGAGGTAAGGAACCGGAGAGCGTGGAGGGCAATCTCTTTCTTGACAAGTTACTCGATGCGGAGATTCACTGGATCACATCCGCCCAATACGATGAAAGAGACCGGATAATGGCTGATTATAAGGCCCGAAGAGAGGAGCCTGATAAAACATATGTCATTCCTGAAGGTGGATCGAATTATACCGGTTCACTCGGTTATTTTAACGCAGTTCTTGAGATGGCCGAGCAGACGGACCTTTCACAATTCGATGCGATCTACCTCGCGATGGGGAGCGGAGGGACATTTGCCGGGATTCTTGCGGGGCTTGAGTATCTTCAGGCCGGGACAAAGGTTTTTGCCGTCAATGTCACCCCGACACCGGCGGATGAGTTTGCCAAAAAGATTGTGTCTCTGCTGGAAGAATATCGAAAAAGAGGCATTATAGAGAAAGAATACAACACACAACAACTCGCGATCACTGATGATTATGTCGGCGAGGGGTATGCCATCCCGACAAAAGAGGGGATAGAATACACGATTCGTCTGTTACGTGAAGACGGGCTTTTGCTTGACCCGGTTTATACCTCTAAAGCGTTCTCGGGTATGGTGGAAGAATCCAAAAAGAGAGGGTTCAGAAAGGTCCTCTTTCTTCATACAGGAGGCGGTTTTGGTAATTTCGCCTATAAAAACCATTTTGATCCCTATGTTGCCAACGCATATGATGACAGGAAATAACGTATTTTAGCGTTATGGTCCTGTCAGCATGAGGGAATTTAATCGTTTTACGCCGGTACTATTATGAAGCATGCCTTTTGTATGATATAATTCCAAGAAAAGTTTTTTGCATAGTTTGAGGAGGAATGTAGATGAGGAATTTCATTATGAAGTGGAAAGCAGTCATTATTTGGTTTATCGCAATTTTATTTACGCTGGGGATTGTATGGATGGGTGTAGCGTCCTATATGGGAATGGGCGGTCAGACCAATCAGTCCGGACAGGATCAGGAATATGTTCCCAATCGTTCGGAGGCGCTTGCCGTCATTACAAAAGATTCGACGGATCTGGCTCATGAATACTGGGTAATGCCTTATGAGCTCTCACAGAAGATGGAACAGGTCAAGCAGATGTATCAGCAGTACAACATGAACCTTGACGAGCTCTTTCAGACGCCATATGTGAGGCTCGACACAGCAAAATCCATGGTAGACAACAAGATCGTTGCATACTATGCGGATCAGAACGGATTAGATCCCAGCGAAGAACAGATTGAACAGGAACTGAACGCCATTATCTCCCAGAACATCAACACGGATCAGATAAAACAGGCGGTTATCAATCAGTTTGGCAGTATTGAGGGGTATAAAGAGTATATTAGACCCGATATCGAACAACAGATTAAAATAAACAATGTGAAGGATTCCGTTGCAACCGTTACCGAGGCGGACGTGAAGGTTTATTTTGATAACAACAAAGAACAGCTTCTAAAAGAGGGCAATCAGGTAAAAGTTGCCCATATCCTGGTTGAAGATTTATCCACGGCAAGTGATGTGCTCGCTGAGATAGAAGAAGGGCAGCTGACATTCACAGAAGCAGCCAGCGCCTATTCGATGGACCAGTCCAACAGTCAGGACGGGGGCGAACTGGGATGGATATCCAAAGGCGAAATGGTTCCGGAATTCGAGGAAGCAGCCTTTAACGGGGAAGTTGGAACAATTGAAGGACCCGTTCAGACACAATATGGTTATCATCTTCTCAACATCGAGGATAAGAAGAGCCTGGAGAATTTCGAAGACTTTAAAACAGACAAGGAAACCTATGAGAGTGCCGTTTCCGAAATCAAGACGGACGAGTACAATGAGTGGCTGGCTCAATACAAGGAAGAGAATAAATTCACTTATATCTTTAACGATGATGTTCTCAACACCTATGACAAGTACCAGGAAATGACAGCAGATGGCGAAAAGACGGACATTCAGACACTTAAGCACTTTATTGACTGGATTGATCAGTTCATTGTCGTTGAAGAGGACGGCGAGAAAAAGATTGACCGGGAAGTTGATCCAAGGATTATCTCTCTCTATGTTTCCGTTAACGAGCAGATCAAAAACAACCTTGAGAATCAGAAAACGATGATCGAGGATTACATGGATCTTTCAAAGACAGCGAGTGAAACCCTTGCCAACAAGGAAGTCGAAACCCTCGAGGCTGAACTGGCCGATATTGAGACAAGCCTTGAGAACGCTATGAGAGAGGAAGATAAGAAACCATTAAAAGACCGCCAATCCGCTTATGAGGAAGCAATAGAACTTAAAGAGACGGTGGCTGACTTAAAAGAGACCGGCATCGGAACAGAGAACCTTGAAAGTCAGTTGAATGAATTGGATAATCAGATTGAAGAAAGACAAGGGACACTTATTGCAGGCCTCAGGATTCTGTATGATTACAATACAGCCTCATCCCAGGTTGTCAATATGCTTCACAAGTATGACCCGGATAACACAGAAGTAACCTTGAAGTGGCTACAAACCCAGATTCAACAGTACACACAGTATATGAACGATGAAGAACTCTTCAGTCAGTACAGGCAGATGCTTGAACCCCAGCTTTTCCAACTGCAGATGCAGCTTCTGCGGATTGCACAGGATGAGGAACTGCCGCAGGAGAGAAGAGTAACGGCATATGAGGTCTTACTGAATCTCCTCGAAAAATGGGGAAAATACGAGGAAGAAGTCAAGTATCTAAAGGAATTGAAGGCTCTGGAACCTGATTATCCGGATATCGACGAGATCATCCAGCAGGTTGAGGCACAGGTCAATGCACAGAAAGAAGCACAGCCCGCAGAAGAGACTGAAACCGATCCGTTCAGCACCGTACCGGGAGAAGGCCAGACATCAACGGGAACCGTTGATATCAATAACTGATAGATAAAAAAAAGAGAGTCCCTTAAGAGGACTCTCTTTTCGTTTTTCTGGCTGGGACGGAGAGACTCGAACTCCCGAATGTCGGATCCAAATTCCGATGCCTTACCAAACTTGGCTACGTCCCAACAACATTCGATATTTTACTATATACAGCCTTAATTGTCAAGTTGTTGAAATGAACGTTTTTTTAAAGTTTTTCAGTTCTGTGTTTACTTTTCAAGGGAATAACTGGAGATGATTCGAATGTTCAAAATTGATATCAAAAAATATGATAGGGAGATAAAGGTTAAACCTGATACAACCCTGAAAGATATTATCAGAATAGCCGGTTTGAAACCGGTGAGACCCATACTTGGTGCGAAAGTCAACAACCGGATTCGTGAGCTCAGTTCAAAGATTTATTCTCATTCCGTTGTGGAATACATCGATACATCATACGAAGATGGATTCCGGATGGTGCAAAGGGGATTGATCTTCCTCTTGTATATCGCGTCAGCTGAACTCTTTCCGGACAGGAAACTCAAGGTCCTTCATTCGATTAAAAACGGTTTGTACTGTGAACTCGGCAATTGGATAAAAGAGGAAGAGATTGAACAGTTGAAGCAAAGGATGACGGCGCTTGTTGAACAGGCCCTGCCTTTCAAAAAGGAAAAACTGCCCAAAAAACTGGCAATGGGACTGTTTGAGAAAAACGGTGACTATGAAAAAGTCAGATTGTTCAAATACAGAAAGAAAAGCACGGTGTCGGTCTACCGATGCGGGGATCTCGATTATGTCAACTACTTTTACGGGTATATGCCCCCCAATACGAGCTGTCTCAATCTCTTTGATTTGATGACATACTCACAGGGGTTTCTGCTTCTGACACCAACAACTACATCCCCCGACCATCTGCCGCATAACAGGGGGTTGCCTAAATTTTCACAGGTTTTTCTTCAGTATCAGCGCTGGGGCGAGATCCTGAAGATTGAAACGATCGGTGATTTGAATGAGAAGATAGCATCCGGGAAGGCGCGGGAAGTCATTATGATGTCCGAAGCGCTTCATTCCAAGAAGATTTCGAAGGTCTCCGAAGAGATCGGGAAACACATTGAAAAACGGCTTATCCTGCTGGCGGGACCGTCCTCCTCGGGGAAGACGACCACGGCCAAACGGCTGTCATTACAACTCATGGCAGAGGGATTGCAACCGGTCACCATCTCTTTGGACGATTATTTTGTCGGACGCGATAAGACACCGCTGGACGAGGACGGCAACTACGATTTTGAGTCGATAGATGCACTGGATCTGGACCTCTTTAACGAACATCTCATTAAGCTCATGGATGGCAAAGAGGTGGAGATCCCCAAGTTTGATTTCATAACGGGAACCCGAAAATACGTGGGCAACAAGTTGAAAATAACGAAAGAACAACCGATAATTGTAGAAGGTATTCACGGACTGAACGAGAAACTGACCCAAAAGATCCGCCGGAGGAATAAGTTTAAGATATACATCAGTGCTCTGACACAGCTCAGTATCGACCATGTCAACAGAATCCCCACCACGGATACACGGCTGGTCAGAAGGATTGTGCGCGATCATCGGTCAAGGGGTTATTCAGCCATTCGAACGATTAGTATGTGGCCCTCGGTCAGAAAAGGGGAGAGACGTAACATCTTCCCCTACCAGGAGGAGGCTGATTTCATGTTTTCATCAGCCCTTGTCTATGAATTGGCCATTCTGAAGGTGTATGCCGAGCAATTACTGGTTCAGATATCTGAAGATGATCCGGAAAACACGGAATCGAAAAGGCTTCTGAAGTTTCTGGAATACTTCATTCCGCTGACCAATGTCGAGGATATACCGCGGAATTCAATTGTCAGAGAATTTATCGGGGGCAGTATCTTTGAGTACTGATAACAAAACACCGGCAGAACAGGAAAAGGCAATCGTCACACGTTTAAAAAAGATTGAAGGACAGATCAGAGGCCTGCAGAAGATGGTGCTTGAATCAAGAGAGTGTTCTGATATTCTGGTTCAGATGTCAGCCGTTAAATCTGCCCTGAAGAAGACGAACAGACTGATTCTGAAGCAATATGCAGGAACCTGTCTTAACAAAATGAAATCCGGAGATGAAAAAGACATAGAGGCCTTTGTTTCCACTATGGCTGATTATCTTGATGATAACGAATAACAAGACGGAGGTGTTAACGTTGAAAAGGACGTTAAAGTCAATCTTAATCATAGCATTATCATTTTTAGTGCTGTCTACCTCATGGACACTCTTTGCACAAACCGAAAAATCGAGTGTTTATGACAAATTGAAACCCTTTTTTGAATCACTGTATTTTATTGAAAACGAATATTATGAAAAGGATGAGATTAATTACGACGATCTGGTTGATTCCAGTGTCAGGGGACTTATCGCGGGTCTCGAGGACCCGTTCAGTTATTATCTGACCCCGGATGATGTCAAGGAAAGCGAGATCGAACAGGAAGGTGAGTATGGTGGCATCGGAACAGAGGTCACTTACAACGCCCATCTCAACGTCATTGAAGTTGTGGCGCCCATGTTCGGAACACCGGCCTACAACGCGGGCGTTAAAGCGGGAGATCTTATCGTCACCATCGACGCGACCCCTGTGGAAGATATGACTTATATGGAAGGGGTTAACAATCTCAGAGGCAAACCGGGAACCGTTGTCAATATCACGGTCATACGCGACGAAGTCGGTGAGCTCGAATTCAGTATCGAAAGGGCCAGAATTCAGACACTCATGGTTCAATACGATGACATCGATTACAAGGGGAAAAAGGCGGGCTATATCAGACTGAATAACTTCTTCAAGGACACGAGTTCTGAGCTGAGAGAGGCCTTGAACGAACTGTTCAACAAAGATATGCAATGTCTCATCCTTGATCTGAGAAATAATCCCGGTGGCTTTCTGACACAGGCGATACTTGCCGCGTCTATGTTTGTGGATTCGGGAGAGGTGATTGTCACCACCAAGTCTTCAGACGGTTTCCAGAACACATACCGGTCTCTTGGAAACGAGTTTGAGGACGTTCCGCTGGTCGTTCTTGTCAATGGCGGAAGTGCCTCCTCCTCGGAAATACTCTCAGGCGCCCTGAAGGATTATTCGCTGGCAACACTTGTCGGGGAGAAGACATTCGGCAAGGCAGCCGTTCAAACACTCTTTCCACTCGGTAACGGCGGTGAGCTCTGGTTGACAACCGCTCACTACTTTACACCGGACGGAAATGATATTCACTTGAAGGGCATTGAGCCCAACGTGGTGGTCCCGTTTGAAGAAGAGGAAAAGCCCGAAGACCAGGATGAAAAGGAAACCACTTCTGATACGACAAAGTTCAAGATTGATATCAGTCCTGATCACGATAATCAGCTCCAGACAGCGTTGGATATACTGGTCGAGGGTTTGTAAGAAATAGATGGCTAAGGTCTTTTTTTGCCTCTTTTCGGTGGTCATAGGAGCGATCGCAATCTTTATCGGGTTCAAGGTGATCTTTTCGTTCGAGATGATTGAAGAACAAGAAGTGATAAGATTGAACGATCCTCCTTTGATATTCCTGAAAGAAGATCAAAAGACTTTTGAAGAGCCTTCTCCTCATAACGACCAGTTGATCGTACCGGCGTTTCAACCGGTTTTTTCGACCCGTCAATCAGATTATTATACTTTTTCAGCCTTCAAAAGAAACGTGGAAAGACTTGAAGCAGAGACAGGGAGACAGATTGATGTAATGATAAACAGGACGGATTTCCCGGAAGAGGGGCTTATAAAGGCGGCAACTGCTGTTACTCAAAGTGGTGTGTTGACCTATGAGCCCTCTTTGCTGATAATGCTTTCCGGTTATGGAGATGATGAACTGATTGTTGAGATTGATAACGCAAGCTATAATTTTCTAAGGGTTTTAAGGCCGTTTGCTGACAGTAGCTCAAGGATTGCCGCGCAATTCCGGGAGAAAGACCTGAAATATGCCGTGGATATCTCAACGGCTCAGGGAAAAGAGGAGAAAGAACAAGCGATGGCCGAAGCTCTTTATCCGAGGTATGCTTTTAAAGAAGCACCACGAACCATACCGTTATCTTCGAACCTGTCACCGGAAGAAACAGCCCTTCGGATGAAGGGGATTATCTATGATAAGATAATAGAGGCCTTGGAAAAGGGGTTTGCTGTTGTGGCGTTTGATGCCAGTATTAAACATCTGAAATCCCTGCAGCAGGTACTGGAGGATCTCTCTCCCTTACCGATCAGGCTTGTTGGATACCCGTTATGGAGTGAATGAATTGAGTTGTTTATTCGATGCCCTAATCATGCCGAAAAAGTATTTTTCAAAGACCAGGACGAGTTATATCGAATCCTTTTTATCATTCCTCTTGATCGTTTTCTTTAATCTGTTTGCCTACCGGCGACTTTTGCAGAGAATCCTGTCGTTTTACGGATTTGATGCGCTGCTCTTCCTGGTTCTTGTCCCGGTGTTTCTCTTTTTCGTCCTGTTTGGAATGGATCTGTTTTTCATCAAACAGGATAAGGATCACTGGTTTAAAACCCATTACGGACCAACATTTGTTCCCTATTTGTTTCTGCCCCTTGCGATGCCGATTGCCGTCAACTCATACTGGTATTACAGACTGTCCGGATGGATCATTATTGTAAGTCTGGTCATTTGGTCACTTTCTTTGTTCGCCATGATCAGCAAGTCCATTAAATTCATCTTAATCAGAGGTCTGAGAGATGTCGTTATGATTTATCTACTCTACAGACTCTTTTAACGGGAGTTTTTTATGAATACATTTGCTGGAAGATTTGTCATCCGTTTCTGGAAGGAGATTCTGTTAGTGACCATATTTCTGACGATCTTCTTCGGATACCATGCCGCCAAGATAACGATTGATACCGATCTGACCACCCTGCTTCCAAAGGATGATGAATACAGTCAAAGATATCAGGAGCTGATTTCCGGAGACAGTCTCGGGGATTCTGTTGTGCTGGTTTTTGAAGTCGATGGCAACAGAGAGGGGATATATGCATTTGCCGACGCCATTAAAAGCCGGCTTGAAAAGAAAGTGGATATCGTTAAATATTTCAAGAACATGAATTCCATTTCGATGATGGGAACAACCGGGTTGTTACTGACAAAGGGAGATGTTTTTGAACAGCTCGTATCAACGCTCAATTTCACCAAATTTTTAACAGAGAACCCGGCAGCACTTGATTTCAGCATTGTCAGGAATGTGGGTAGTTCCCTGAGGGAAGTTGAAGAGATATTCAACGACGTGATGGGTATAGAGGGGATCCAGAATTTTGCATTGATCAGCGATGATAACGAGATCATGGTCATGAACCTGATCCTTCGTAAATCATCCCTGGACCTTGATTTCACAAAATGGGCCCTCAACGAGATAAGAACGCTGATCGACCCGCTATCAGAAGAATACGGATATGACTACTCCATAACAGGCTCCTATCAGTCTGCACTGGATTCAAACCGGATTATCACCAACGATTTTGCCGTGACAACCATTATCACACTGATCTCCATAACCTTTCTCTTTCTGATTGTATACGGTAATCTGTTCACCACCCTCAGTATCTTTTTATCGCTGATCATCGGTTCTCTCTGGTCACTTGGGATGTTTCATTTCGTTTTTCAGGGGCTGGATTTCATGTCGAGTTTTGTCATGGCATTACTGCTGGGTCTGGGTATTGATTTCGGGATTCACATCTCTCATCGAATCTCCGAGAACATATGGGAGCAGCCCGAGCAATTCAACTCCCTTTCCCCCGAAAAGAAACGGGATAACACAAAGTATGCCGTCCTTGATTCGGTCAAACACTCGGGGAAAAGTACGCTGATCGGTGGGATTACAACCATTGCCGCCTTCATGTCCATGTTCTTCGTCGATTCACCAGCCCTGAAACGTGTTGGTATGATGTCGGGAATCGGCATTTTGATCTTTCTCGCCGTGATGATCATCATCCTGCCCGCTTTTTTGATCTTCTTTTCAAAATGGATTACGGTCAGATTGCCAAAGAAGAGAGAGAAAAGATGGCCGAAAAGACTCTTCAATTTCTATCATAAAAGAGGCGATAAAGTCATTGTCATCGCAGTCTTTGTTTTACTCATTCCCATGATCTTCTTTCTGGTGCAGAGCTTTAAGGCGTTCAACTATACACCGGTTGCCCTGATCCCCGGAGAGATAGAAAGTAAGATGGCCATGGACAAGCTCTCAGAGCACAATGTCTTTACATCAGTTGACAATGCTGTGATTACATTTATAGAAGATCCGGAAAAGCTTTATGCGGCTGAAAAGACGATCGTGGAGGATATCGATGCGCTTACTAATATCAATTCTCTGGCGAGTTTCATTCCAAGAGAGATGGTTAACAGTTATCCGGGATTTCGTACCGAGATTGAAAAACTGCTTGGAAATTCACAGAACGCTTTTACACTGATGCTCTTTAAAAAACTGGGTATCTACAACGATATTGATTATTTCCTGGAACTACTGGAGGAGAGCCCCAAATTCGATACGTTCATCGAGAATATCTTCAACAGCAAACTGCTTCCCAATGAGGCCAAACAGTTCCTGACGACAACGATCGACTCAAAGATGGCCTACAAACTCTATGCCGAACCCTCTAATAATATCTGGGTCAACAACAATCTAAAAGGGTTCGTGGAGGAGATCAGTCTATCGGGCTTTGATTTTTACGGTTATCCGATCATATACTTTAAGGTCATGAAGAAGGTCATTCATTCCATCATCTTTGCCGTTCTGCTTGCCGGTGTTATAATTGCGTTGACGGTGTTGATTTCTCTGATGAAGTTTTCCGATACGGTGGTTGTTTTATTTTCATTGGGCATTACGATCTCATTCCTCTTTGGCGTTTACTATATCACAGGGATGCGACTGAATTTTATGACGATCCTTGCGTTGCCGTTGATCATGGGGATGGCCATCGACGGTCCGATACATCTCATTGGACGCCTCCGGGAAGAAGAGCAAAAGGAAGAGAACGAACAGATGTACAAAAACGTCTTTCTCGGAACCGGTAAGGCGATAACACTGAGTTCAATGACCACCACACTGGCCTTTTTCAGTTTTGTTTTTGCCGCCTCCCCGATCCTGACTGAATTTGGTATCATCATGTCCATGGGGATCGGTATCAACTGGTTCGTGACCTTTTTCTGGTTGAAGGGGTTCAGGGATATTCTGAGAAAAAGAAGAGGGGATTGATATGGAACTCAAACTGGCGAAGATACGGGATTTCAAAACGGTGGAGTGTACGGTTTCCGAAAAAGAATATGCGGGTATCAACCACCGGGATCTTCGTTTTCTCGTCTGTTCCACAAATCGCGAAACGCTTTGTAAAATAGAAGAAACCTGGGAAACGTACGGATACCGGCACTTTTTACTCTCTGTTGGCGAGGAGTTCACGAACAGGGCATTAAAAGAAGACCAGTATCTGCTCTGTATCAGTGGCCGGAAAATCAGCAGACTTTTGTTGAAGAAGATTGAAGTGGTGGATCTCTATGCTCAACTGGTCGAAAACGAAAGCTTTTTCCCCATTGTTGAAGGTGATAAGACAACATTCCGGGTCTTTTCCCCCTTTGCAAAGCAGGTCAGTGTTAAGCTCTGTCCCGATCCGGACGGTGAATCTGATATTGTCGATATGAACGAGACAGAAGGAGGCAAATGGGAGAAGACAGTTGAGGGCGATCTGCATCAAATGCCCTACCGCTACATCCTGAGATTCGATTCAAAAGTGGTTGAGACCATCGATCCGTTCTCCCTCTCGCTGACTCAAAATTCCGAATACTCTGTGATCATTGATCTGAACCGGCTCAAAGAAACCGAGATAAAACCGCTCTCAAAAGACTATCAAAACCCGTGTGATGCGGTCCTCTATGAATGCCACATCAGAGATCTGACAGCTGATCCTGAGACAGCATTCCCCAAACGAAACGCTTATACGGCATTTAGCCAACAGGGTATCACCAAAAACGGACTGAGCGCCGGAATTGATCATATTAAAGAATTGGGTGCAACCCATGTGCATCTGCTGCCGGTGCAGGATTTCGAATCGGTGGCGGAGACCCATCCGGCTGATTACAACTGGGGGTATGATCCGAAATGCTATACGGTTCCGGAAGGTTCTTACTCCTACGATCCCAAAAATCCCGGGAGCCGGGTCAAGGAATTCAGGGAAATGGTGAATCAACTGCATGATAGCGATCTCGGGGTTATCATCGATGTTGTTTATAATCATACCTATGAAAAAGAGGGATCGATCTTTGACGCTATCCTGCCCGACTATGCCTATCGATGGGCGGATGACGGAAACCTCTCAAATGGATCGGGGTGTGGTAACGAAATTGCGACGGAAAGACTCTTCGTGAGGAAATACATCATCGATTCACTCCTTCGCTGGATGGACTGGTACGGGGTTGACGGGTTCAGATTCGATCTGATGGGACTGATGGATACGGACACCATGTTGGCGATCGAGACAAAGCTGAGAGAGAAAAAGGCCGATGTGATTCTCTATGGAGAACCCTGGACAGCCGGAATGACAACACTGCCGGATAACAAAAGATCACTCAAGGGGTTTCAAAAGGGTCATCGGATCGCGGTTTTTAACGATGAACTGCGTAATGCCCTCAAGGGTTTTCCCGACGATAACTCAACCGGTTTCGTCTCCGGCAACATCGATACCACCTGGAGTATCATTGGATCAATGCTTGGAAGTGTCGGTTACGAAAAGGGACTGACCGGATTCACCCATCATCCCGGAGAGAGCATTAATTATAATTCCTGTCATGATAATCTCACACTGTATGACAAACTGAAAAAGTCGTTACCGAAAAAGGATCAGCTCAATCTGTGTGAAGTGAACAAACTGAGCGCCTTTATCGTTCTTTTATCCCAGGGGATTCCTTTTTTGCATGCCGGGGAGGAGATCGGTAGAACGAAATACGGCAACCACAATTCCTACAATGCCGGTGATATTTACAATGCCATTAGATGGTCCAGAAAGTCCAAATTTAAAGAATTATTCGATTACTATAAAAATCTGATACGATTAAGACAAGAACATCCGCTGTTTAAAATTCAAAAAAGAGAGGAACTATTTGAGCGGATCAATCTCATTCACCTGTTGAAGGGGGCATTTGCCTACACCATCAACGGTCGGGGGATTGATGATTGGAACTGTGTCCTGGTGGGGATCAACATGACAGATGAGGACCTCTGGATCAAACTGCCCGCCGGCGAGTGGACCATACTGGTAACAAAATACCATGCCGGGATCTCTCCGCTTGGTATTGCAGAGAATGAGATGCTCCTTCAGGAAAAATGCTGGTATCTTCTCAAGAAAGAATGAAACGGAGGTAAAAAAAGAACCCGATGATTAATTATATAAAGGGCATAATCACGCACCGGGAAGACGATAACAAGGTTGTTATAGAAAACGCCGGAATCGGATACGAGATTCAGGCCGACATGGATCTTTACAACAGTGCCGCTGATGAAGTGACAGCATATGTTATGATGGTACCCGGAGAGGATGAATTTCGTCTCTACGGATTCAGCACACGGGAAAAGAGGAGACTCTTTAATCTCCTCAGGAGTGTATCGGGACTGGGGTCAAAGACGGCAGTCCGGATACTATCAGGCGTGGATTCAACAGAACTGCTCCATGCCATAACGATGGAAGACACCAAGTTTCTCGTCAAGCTTCCCGGCATCGGCAAGAAGACGGCCGAGAGAATGCAGCTTGAACTCAAGTCAAAAGTGGCGGAACTGATAAAAGAAAGTGAAGACCGGGCCGGGGAAACAAACGGCGAAAAATCCGAAACGATCAAGGATCTCAACGTATTCAGCGAGGCGCTGGAGGCGCTGGAAAATCTCGGCTATTCATCTCATGAATCGAGGAAAGTCTTAAAGGAGCTCATGGTGCAAAACGAAGAATACACAGTCCAGAAGCTCATCAAAGATGCCTTAAGGAGTTTCCTGGAAAAAAGTAAATAAAGGGGAGATTAACTTGCTCGGAATAATACTGGCCGCGGGGAAAGGGACAAGAATGAAGTCCGATACACCAAAGGTGATGCATCAACTTGCAAACCGTCCGTTTGTTGAGTGGGTGATGGATGGATTCGAAGGCTTGATGAAAGACAAAACTTATGATAAAATCGCAGTTGTTGCCGGAGACGACATGCCCGAACTGGAGCAGTTTGTCAAAGACTGGGGAAACACAAAAGAAAAAGAGATCGCCATCGTCTATCAGCGGGAGAGACTGGGATCGGGTCACGCGGTAAAAATGGCCATGCCCGAGATTGAATCCACCGGCGGAGACGAGCCTGTTTTTATTCTCAGTGGAGATGTACCGTTGATCCAGCCGGAAACACTTGAGAAAATGAGGGGCCTCATGCAACAAGAGAATACCGCTGGTGTGGTGTTGACCGTTAAGCTCGATGACCCCACCGGTTACGGAAGAGTGATCAAGGACGACGACGGGGCTATCAGGAAAATCGTCGAAGAAAAGGATGCCACTGATGAACAAAGACAGATAAAAGAGATTAACTCCGGGATATACCTGATAAAGGCCTCGATCTTAGCCGCCGGTTTGAAGGAATTAACCAATGACAATGCACAGGGCGAGTATTATCTTACGGATATAATCGCCTGGATGGACAAACGGGGCGAAAAGGTCCTCCCCATACAAACAGTTGACAGAAATGAAGTGGCCGGTATCAACAACCGCTTCCAGTTGTCCGGGATGGAGAAAGTGCTCAGAAAGAGAATCAACAAAGCCCATATGCTTAACGGCGTGACGATCATCGACCCCGATACGGTCTATATCGACCCCGGTGTGACGATCGGCAGAGACAGCACCATCCACCCCATGACCGTCATCAGCGGTGCCACGGTTATCGGGGAGCGATGCACAATAGGACCCATGACCCAGATCAACGATTCGATGATAAAAGATGATGTCCTGGTGGAACGATCCCACGTCCAACAGGCAGAGATAAGAGACAACGTCAAAGTGGGGCCGTTTGCCAGGATCCGGGAAAAGACCCTCCTGAAAGAAGGCGTAAAGATCGGGGACTTTGTCGAAACAAAGAAAACCGTCATGGGAAAGCGTTCAAAGGCACAGCATCTGACGTATCTCGGGGACACGGAAGTGGGCGAGGATGTCAATGTTGGGGCCGGTACCATCACCTGTAATTACGACGGTTTTAACAAACACAGAACCCGGATAGATGACGGCGCTTTTATCGGCAGCAACACGTCGCTGGTGGCTCCCGTAAGTGTGGGACGCGGTGCCATTATTGGAGCAGGCTCTGTTATTGTGAAAGATGTCGGGGACGATGCTTTGGCCATTGCAAGGGGCAAGCAGGTTCAGAAACCCAAAAGGGCCAAAGAGCTGAGAAAAAAATTGAAAAAAGAAGGGAAAAGGTGAAAAAATGCCGTTCAGCAGACCAGTGATGAAGCTTTTTTCAGGGAGTTCCAATCCTGAACTCTCATCAAAGATGGCCGATTACATGAAGTTGAAGCTGGGAGAGATCGATCTGTCCCGTTTTTCTGACGGAGAAGTGAACATCAGGATAGCAGAGACGGTGAGGGGGCATGATGTATTCATCATCCAGTCAACCTGTGATCCGGTTAACGACAATCTCATGGAACTGCTGATCATGATAGATGCCCTGAAGCGTGCCTCGGCCAATTCAATATCCGTTATTATTCCCTATTTCGGATATGCGAGACAGGACCGGAAGGCAAAGGGAAGGGACCCGATCAGTGCCAAGCTGGTTGCCAACCTGTTGACGGTTTCCGGGGCAAACAGAGTAATAACAATGGATTTACATGCCGCTCAGATCCAGGGCTTTTTTGATATACCACTTGACAACCTGCAATCATTTCCAGTCTTTACCGAATATTTCAGGAACCGCGATAATTTTGATCCGGATGATTATGTTGTTGTTTCCCCGGACGTAGGCGGTGTCAAACGGGCAAGACGAATGGCCGAGAAACTCAAAACATCTCTGGCCATCCTCGACAAGCGAAGACCGAGGGATAACGTCGCCGAGATCATGCATGTGGTTGGCGAAGTTGAAGGAAAAAATGCTATACTGTTTGATGATATAATCGATACGGCACGGTCACTTGTGGGGGCAGCGGATGCCCTCCATGAGAAAGGGGCTAAAAACATATACGCCTGTGCAACCCACGGGCTGCTGTCGGGAAAGGCCGTTGAGCGATTGAACAACTCGAGTATCATGAAGGTCCTGGTGACCAACACCATCCCGCATCATGATCTTCCCGGGAAATTTGAGATACTCGATCTCTCTAAGTTATTGGGAGAAGCCGTTATAAGAGTCAGAAAGAATCTATCGGTAAGTATATTATTCAGATAAATCTAAGGAGGAAAATGAAAGATGAAGAAGTTTAGTATGGATGTAATGGCAAGAACTAAAAGCAAGACAACCGGAGCAAAAAAGGTCAGAAATGAGGGTTTTATACCGGCAGTTGCTTATGGACCGGATTATGAACCTCTGAATCTGGCCATCAATTTTGCAATGTTTGATTCTGTCTCACACAGACTGAGTAACACCACCCCGATTACACTCAAGGTGAAAAAGGGGGATGGACAGGTTGAGGAACTATTGACATATCTGAAGAACGTTCAACGACACAAGGTCAACGACCGGCCCATCCACATGGAGTTTTACGTACCGTCTGCCGGCCGTGTTATGAACATCGAGGTCCCGATCAATATGATGGGTCATGCCATCGGGGTTGAACAGGGCGGCGTTCTTGAACACCATTATGAGGCAATTCCCATAGAGGCACTGCCAAAGGACATTCCCGATGAGATTAAGATCGATATCTCCGGGGTAGAGCTCGATGATTACGTGAAAGTCTCCGATATCGACTTTCCGGAAGGGGTCAAAGTGCTGCTGGATGAAAACGACATCCTCATATCCGTTCTTGCACCAAGAGAAGAACCGACACCTGAACCCGGAGAAGAAGGAGAAGAGGAACTGGACGAATCAGCTGAACCCGAAGTCATCGGAGAAGACAAAGAAGAGGAAGCGCCAAGAGAAGAATAAAACGGATGAAGAAGAAAGCCTTTTTCGGATTGGGAAACCCGGGCCCGCAATACCGCAGTACCAGGCATAATGCGGGCTTTATGTCGATTGACAGTTATATTGAAAAATACAACAATGTTATCAAATCCGAGAATAAAAAGAACTACATGCTCGATCAAATCAACAGGGATGACGATAGATTATTGCTTGTCAAGCCCATGACTTTCATGAATCTCAGCGGAAAGGCTGTGCGTCAAGTTTGTGAAAAGAAGGGACTTGAGGCCGGGGATATTGTGGTGATATATGACGATGTCTCCCTGCCAACCGGGAAGATCAGACTGCGTGATAGAGGAAGCGCAGGCGGTCAGAAGGGAATGCGGTCAATTATAGAAAGTATGGGGACTGATTTAATCAAAAGGATCAAGATTGGAATAGGACCAAAAGATGACCGTGATTTGAGAAACTTTGTCCTCTCGGGTTTTACAAAAGATGAGCAAGAGCCTTTTGAATGGACGTTGAACCAGGTAGTCGAGGCAATGACGTTTCTTTTGGACAATGACTTCAAAGAGACAATGAACCGCTTCAACGGTTCATCATGGGAGGCTGATTCCGATTAAATGTGAAAGATGCGGCAAGCGGGAGGCCAGGAGGCATCAGAAGGTTCATGATGAAAGTCTTGAAAAGGAGATCAACCTGTGTGATTTCTGTCTGAAAGAGACCATTCAATACGATACCAGGGAATACAGCCCGTTCAGACTGAAAGGGTTGATGCAGCGGAGTAACCTGTTGGAGGATACGCAGCTCAAGAGCCATGAACTTGAGGACAATATCATCCTGACGATCCTGCTCCCGGGCCTGATCTGTGAAAATATGTTCACCACGGACCCTTTGCAGGAAAAGAGGATTAAGAAGTCCATCATCGAGACACAGATCAAGTTTTACGACATGAAGGTTGAGAAAGCAAGGCGGTACGAGGAGTATGAGAAGGCCATGCGCTATCAGAAATTGTCCAGGGGACTCCGGAAATATCTGAAAAGAAACAGACATTGAGCATTAGCGAATTAAATATGATATAATTATGTGGCAAATGGTAAAAAAAACAATGGAGGTGCGGGGAATGAAGAAGTTATTATTATCGGTTGTGTTGGCAAGTTTGTTAATATTATCTCTGACAGGTTGTGGTGTTTTCTCGAAACCTGAACTTGGGGCTAATTGGCAGGGTGCCGTTACACTTAACAGTTCAGTCGGAGCCGTGGATGCCGGGACATACAATTTAACCATGACGCTGACTTTTGGCGGTATCTTTGATTCCAACAAGGTCAAAGAGGGAACAGTGAAGTTTGAACCGGCTGATTCATCCCAAAGAATTGGTGTAGAGGCTTATGAATTCACGGTGACAGACGGCTCCTACGACAAGAAGACAAAAGAACTTCAGTTGAACACGAAGGAAAAGGACGAAAATGTTATACTGACCTTTAAGGGGAGTGTATCCGGAACCGCCGGGTCCCATTCGATTGGTTCAGGAGATGTTTACAACAGTTCCGGTAACAAAGTGGGGACCTTTAACGCCAATGAACAGTAAATAGTCATTTAACAACATAGAGGCATTTTTCCACAAACCCTATTCAGGCCAAAGGAGGAACAACAAATGGAAGTATTAAAAGTCAGTTCGAACTCAAACCCAAACAAAGTCGCCGGGGCTATCGCCGGTGAGCTCAGTAAAAATGATTGTGTAGAGCTGCAGGCAATTGGTGCCGGAGCGGTTAACCAGTCTGTTAAAGCAGTGGCAATCTCGAGAAGGTTTTTGGATGAAAAGAACAAGGATCTGTACATGGTTCCAAGCTTTGAGGACGTGTCGATTGATGGCGAAACAAGAACAGCCATCTCAATAAGAGTCTGTGCCGTCGAAAAGGGAGAAGAAGAAAAGCCGGTCGATGAAGAAGCTCCTGAAGATGAAGCAGGACTTGTTGAATGACATATCAGTAGCTTGTAAAGAAGATAAACGCCTCAGAGATATTCTGAGGCGTATTTTAACGATGTCGGAAGAAGAGAAACGGGCGTTCAGAAAGAAGATGACGATCTACTTTATTGGAAAAGACGGAGAAGACGATGGGACGGTGAAGTCTTTTTTTCAGTTTGTGCTGGAAGAAGACAACGCCGTCAAAATTGCCGAGAATATTGGACTCAGTCAGACAAAACCGGAGGAATAAAATGTTGGCATTAAATCTTTTCTTAGCGCACAGTGTGGCGGATTATTCGTTTACAAATCCCATGAAACTCTACGGACAGAGAGACAGGAAAGAATTGTTAAAACACTTTCTGTGGATTGTCCTTGTATTCCTCGCCTTTACCTTTGATATTACCTTTCATTCGATCACGGCCTTGACCGTCTTTTTCGCCGCAGTCGCCTTGCACTTCATCATCGATTTCTTAAGGATCCGTAAAAAGAATCAATGGGTTGTTGAGGCCGTCTCCTTTGGCGGATTCCTCATCTTATCAATCATCTTTTCCCAGCTCTTCAGAAATTCTTATATAACGCCGTACTTTTCACTCTACTTAATCGGGATGGTAACGGTTTCTGTTATCCCAACTCAGTTCATGAGAATGACCGGCATCATTGAAAAAGAAGCGGCAGAATCAGACGGGATATCCGAACGGCTTGCCATCTACATTTTTATCTGTGCCGGCAGGATATGGTTCGCTTTAATCGCCGTAGCAGTAGCGTTGATTTACAGGCTGATCATTAGAAAAAAAGTTGAAAAAGAATGGTGGATAAGTCCTTTACTGGGTTTGACGATACCATGGATTTTTAAGCTCTTCATATTCGGATAAGCGTTTTTATGCTATAATTAATCCGGACGGTTATGAATTCACAACTTGTTTTTCAGGGGGAGATATCCGATGCGTTTGTCACATATACTTGTTTTTTGGCTCCTCGTAGCTCTAACGGTTTCATCTTTTAGCGCCATAGATTTTTCGTCATCGCTTGACAGATTCGAGACACTGGTTGAAGAGTATAACGCAGGCGAGAGCAAGTTCAGAAAAGACTTTGATCATATGGCAGTCTACAGGCAGTATCGCCTGGCTATTATGGGCGGGGTCAAAGACGATTCCTTTCATTTCGATGTAGAGAGTCTGCTTGAGGACATCTATGAGGAGAACCTGACCAAAAAACCCAAAGAAAACATTGCCCTGGCCGCCTTCTTATGCTATGTGGACGCCAAGTCTTTTGGTCATAACTTCGATCTCTCGGCGTTGAACGAATTCCCTCCTTTCTACAAAGCCTTTTATCAGTATATTGACAACATAAAAGAAGAGGCAATTGGGTATTACTCCCAGTGGATTGGCTATGCCATCGGTCTGGTGCCGGACAAACCCGAAGGGGATTTTGATATCAAGCGGGCGAGCAGCCGCTTGAGGACAAGAATGAGACTCGATTATGAAAAGGATGAAGTCTTTTTCAGTATTATAGAAGAGAATAAGAATGAGCAAACTGAAGAACGGTTGAAAACGGCTGTTAATGATGTCAAAAGAGACTTGCGAGGGGAAGTCGATGAAAGACGGCTTGAAAGAAGCATCAGAAAGAACGCCCTTTATGTTGTCTCACCCTTTGTGGAGAAGCTCTCTGATCAACAGCAGACACTGGCGAAGGACTTCATTTCAAGGACAAAGAAGACATTTGACTGGTGGTTGATCAGGTTCTTCATCTACATTGCACTTTTCCTGATGCTTTACAAAAGGAAAAAGATCCTCCCCTGGCTCTTACTCCTGGTGGTTCTATTCGATTCGCATTACCTCATCATCTCTGAAAAGTTGATATACTCAGATATGCAGGCCCTGATTTACGGATTACTGTCCATTATGATATTCGGTTTTGCGATTATATTGCTGCTGTCGCGATTCGTCAATAAAAAGACTTCAAATTATTTCAACTTCTCTAATAGCATATTGGTAATAGCTGTTCTACTCCTTTATTTGATTCCCATATTCCAATCACCGGATGTTCTGGAGATGGACAATGTCGGGGAGTTTTATGATTCAGTTTCGTACGATGCCCTGAAGGATGAGCTTTTCGGTTGGGAAAAGGCTTATCTGATGCTACCTTTCCAGGATTTCGTTAATGGAGATACCGATGTGGAGGAAACCAAGGAACGCATTCAAGAAAGAATAGAGGTCACACTGCATTATGCGGGGGAGACACTACACAGTGATATTCAAGAGTTCCTGACCTCGAAGGTTGAGGAGGAGAGATTCACTCAATTCACTTCAGTTGTGAAAGAAACCCTTGAGGAAAATCCCCCGGAGGGAGAAGCACCCGATGTCTTCATGTACAATACGGTATATGGTGGTGTTGAGCTGCTCTTTATAACGATTATCGCTGCCGGTATTATCATCTTCAAACCCGGAGTTGTTTCACTTCTCATGATGTATGCCCTGCAGTTTTATCTGCTCCTGAGTTTTGTTTTCCAGGGAAGCTATCATTTTATTGTCGAAAAGGGCTATCCTCTCTTGAGAAATGAAGTCGCCGGTGTTAATATGTTGCTAATAGGTGCATTTTTGGTTCTGATCATCATTACCATGATCATGGATATAAGAAAATCGAGTAAGATGAAGCACGTTTAATCGTGATTCTTTTTACCTTTTAAAGACTCTAAAGGAGGGTTTTTTATGAAAAAGTTGTTGACAGTATTGTTGGTTCTTGCTATGGTACCTTTGTTTCTTGGTGCTTATGGTGTCACGATGGTTACAGACACAGGTGGACTTGGAGACCAGTCATTTAACGATGGAACCTGGAGAGGCGTTGAAAAGGTTGCGGACGAGTTTGACGAAGTAGAAGCAAAAGTCATTCAGTCCTACGAACAGGCTGATTACGTGCCGAACCTGTCAAAGGCAGCGGAAGAGTCCGAAGTTGTTCTGGCAGTCGGTTTCATGATGACAGATGCTTTGAAGCAGGTCGCTCCACAGTATCCGGACACGAAATTCATCGGTATAGACTTTAACCTTGCCGATGCCGGTCTTCCAAACGTCAAGACATACACCTTTAAAGAACATCAGTGTGCATTCCTCGCAGGCTTTCTTGCCGGTGCCATGACAGAAACAGACAAGGTTGGCTTTATCGGCGGTATTCCTGTACCTGCTGTTCTGAAATTCCAGTTTGGTTACCAGGGTGGCGTCAAGATGTACAACGATCTTCATGGTGGAAATGTTGAGGTTCTGATCGGCTATACCCAGAACTTCACCGACTCACAAAAGGGTAAGTCAATGACAGAATCCCAGTATTCACAGGGTGCCGACATTGTCTTTGCAGCAGCAGGCCTTTGCGGACTCGGCACATTTGAAGCGGCGAAAGCCCATGATGATAAGTACGCAATCGGTGTTGACGTCAGTCAGGACCACCTCGCACCGGGAAATATCCTGACATCCGCCATGAAAGACCTTACAACAGCGGCTTATATCGGTGTTCTTGATGCTTACGAAGGATACTTTGAAGCAGGACATGAAGAACTCGGACTCAAAGACGGTGGTGTCCGGTTAAGCGACATGGAATACACCAAAGACATGATTCCTGAATGGGTACTGGTTGAGATCGAAGGCCTCAAAGCAATGGCCATTGATGATAAGATTGATATCCCTGAAAACGAGGATCAGCTGAATCAGTTCCGCGAATAATATCATTTTTACGAGTAATGGGCACAAACTGTGCCCATTACTTCTTAAAGGGGTTTTTTGCATAAAACCCCTTTAAGAAGTATATATACCAAGGAGGTGTAGCATGCCCTTCCATGTACCGTCAGAGGATGAATATAACGATTATGCAGTTGTAATGAAAGATATCGTGAAGCGTTTCCCGAAAGTTTTAGCCAATGATGAGGTCAATCTCTTTGTCAAGAAGGGTGAGATCCATGCGATAGTTGGAGAGAACGGAGCGGGGAAATCCACGTTGATGAACCAGCTTTACGGCCTTTATAATCCCGATGATGGAGATATCTTTATCAGAGGTCGGAAACTGGATATCGACAATCCGAAAGATGCAATAAAGGAAGGCATCGGTATGGTTCACCAGCACTTTATGCTGGTGGGGCCTTTAAGCGTTACGGAGAATATCGTTCTCGGGGATGAACCGACTAAGCAGTTCAACGTCTTTGATCTCCAAAAGGCCAAGAAAGAAGTGCAGAAAATATCCAAGGATTACGGCTTAAAAGTCGATGTTAACGCCAGGATTGAGGACTTGCCGGTCGGTACACAGCAGCGGGTTGAGATATTAAAGACCCTTTACAGGGGAGCGGATATTCTCATACTCGACGAGCCAACCGCTGTGTTAACGCCACAGGAAACTGAAGAGCTCTTTGAGGTCCTTCAGAACCTTCAGAAAGATGGAAAGACGCTGCTCTTTATCACGCACAAACTCAACGAGGTTATTGAGATATCCAATAATGTTACGGTTATGCGTGCCGGAAAGGTAACCGGCCAGCTCCCAACTGAAGAAACCTCTCAGAGAGAACTGGCTAATATGATGGTTGGAAGGGAAGTCCTCCTGAGAGTTGAAAAAGAAGAAAAGGAACCGGGCGAGAAAATACTCGAAGTTGAGAATCTGAACGTTAATGATAACCGGAGTCTGCCAGCCGTCAGAGGGTGTTCGCTGGATCTCTATAAAGGGGAAATCCTCGGAATAGCGGGTGTTGCCGGAAACGGTCAGTCTGAATTGATCGAGTCAATTGCAGGACTCCGAAAGGCGGAAGACGGGAAGGTCATTTATGAAGGCAATGATGTGACGAATGCAACCCCCCGGGAGATCAGGGAACTTGGGATATCCCATATCGCCGAGGACCGATTCAAACATGCAATGATTCAGCCGTTTACTGTTGCCTATAATGTTGCCCTTGGAAGACATTACAGACCGCCGTTTGCTGAAGGTGGTTTCCTGAATCATAAACAGATCAACAAAAGAAGTAAAGAACTGGTCAAACAATTTGATGTCAGACCTCCGGAAACCCAGATACTGGCCGGAACCCTTTCGGGTGGGAATCAGCAGAAGATGGTCGTTGCGAGAGAAATAGACTATGATCCGGATTGTATGCTCGTTTCGCAGCCAACTCGCGGTCTGGATATCGGTGCAATTGAATTCATCCATCAGACGCTGCTTGAAATGAGAGGGAGAGATGTGGGTATGATACTGGTCTCCATGGAACTGGATGAGGTTCTATCTCTCAGCGACCGGATCCTCGTGATGTATGAGGGTCAGTTTATGGGTGAGGTTAAGCCCGATGAAATCACAAGGGAAGAAATGGGTTTGATGATGGCCGGGCAGACACTGGAAGAAGTCAGGAGTGAGTCCGATGGGTAAAAAAAGCTGGATCCGGGTTTTAATCCCCATAGTATCCGTCCTCATAGCACTTTTAATCGCATCGATTATTATCATCTGGGTCGGGGAAGGTAGTTTCATGGAACGACTTCAGTTCCTTGTCACGGCTTATTCAGAGATGATTAAAGGGGCCTTTGGAAGTGTTTCAGCCTTTATGAACACCATCATCAAGATGTCCCCGCTCATATTAACGGGATTGGCAGTTGGTTTTGGGTTCCGTGCCGGTGTCTTCAACATCGGTGCCGAAGGCCAGATGGCCATGGGCGCACTAACAGCCAGTATCTTTGCCGTCAACGCATCGGCGCTTCCAATGGTTATTGCAATACCGATGACCATCATCGTTGGCATGCTCGCCGGAGCGGTTTGGGCAGGGATCGCCGGTTTTTTAAAGGCAAAAACAGGAGCTCATGAGGTTATTACAACGATTATGCTCAACTGGATCGCCTATAACATCACAAACTGGGCCGTAGCCGGACCGTTCAACTCGGGAGGTGGCACACCCAAGAGCCCTGAGATCGCAGAATCAACAAAACTGCCCAATGTGGTCAGTTCACAGGCGACTTTTCTATCGTACGGTATCTTCATCGCCATCGCAGCCGCCATTATCATGTACGTCATCCTTTACAGAACGTCCATGGGCTATGAAGTCAAGGCGGTCGGGTTCAATCCGTTTGCGTCGGAGTATGGCGGTATCAATGTCTCTAAGAATATTATTATCACAATGGCTATAAGTGGAGCCCTTGCGGGACTTGCGGGTACACTCGAATCTATTGGACTTTATTACAGATTCTACGGAACACTGACATCCGGGAAGGGGTTCGACGGGATATCGATTGCCCTGATCGGACAGAACAATCCCTTCGGGATCATTGCTGCCTCGCTGCTCATTGGAGGTTTGAGAACCGGTTCGAACCAGATGCAGTTTGTGGGGGTTCCGAAACATATTGTAACGATCATCCAATCCATCATCATCTTCCTGGTGGCCGCTGAACGGATCGTCATGACCATCATGGGCTGGAACAAAAAGAAAGGGGGAAGCAAATGAATTTTCTGAAAGCTTTTTTTGAATCGTTCACGAATCCAACGTTTTATAAACTGACACTTTCAGCTGCGACCCCGTTGCTTTTTGCCTCCCTGGGAGGAATGTTCAGTGAGAAGACGGGTGTTGTCAACATCGCGCTCGAGGGGATTATGCTACTTGGAGCATTTACCGGGGTTGTCGGTGCCGCCCTTTTCGGAAGTCCCTGGATCGGGCTGATACTTGCCATGCTGGTTGGTATAGGCGCTGCAGCACTCCATGCCATGGCCAGTGTCAACTTTCAGGCCAATCAGATCGTCAGTGCCACAGCGATAATCCTGCTGGCACAGGGTGTTACAGGCTTTTTATTAGAACCGGTATTCGGTCAGCCCGGGTCAACACCGATATACGATAAGATTCCCGAGGTTAAGCTGACCTTTTTGAAAGAAGGCAGTTTTCTTCATGGGATGATCGGCTCACTCAGTCCGTTGATCTACGTGGCGCTGGTCATGGTCATCGTTTCGTGGTTCATTGTTTACAAGACAAGACTGGGCTTAAGGATAAGAGCTGTGGGTGAGAATCCCGAGGCCGCCGATACACTTGGCGTCAGTGTATATGGTATCAGATGGTTCGGCGTGCTTATGAGCGGCCTTTTTGCCTCACTTGGAGGCGCTTATCTCAGTGTTGGGGAACTGGGTCAATTCAGTGAAAATATGACAAACGGTAAAGGGTTTATCGCACTCGCCGCTATGATTCTGGGGAATTGGACGCCTAAAGGGGCATTGTTTGCTTGTCTGCTCTTTGGAGCAGCAGAGGCCTTGAAC
>CAZVWW010000017.1:17944-29394 GCA_964631265.1 uncultured Thermotogaceae bacterium | reverse complement strand
TTGTAAAAAGATGACGAAAAACCTTTCAGATCAATATTCATGGCCTGTATGGTCTGCAGTAAGAGTTTGAGGGGGGCCTCCTCAATATACCCGTTGGTGACCATCACATTGTAGATACCGTCCGCATTGGACATACGGGAGGTATCCAGAACAAATTCGAATGATACAATCGGTTCATTGTACGTATAGGCGATCCCATCCATCTCTCTGTCAATGGCAATATCGATGAGTCTGTCGGGTGTCACCTTCTGCAGAGGCGGTTTTTGTGTCACGATTTCCCAGTTCTGACACCAGGGGCAGGTGAAATTACATCCCCAGGAACCCACCGATAATATCTTTGTGCCGGGATGAAAATGATACAGGGGCTTCTTTTCGATCGGATCGTTAGCCAGCGATGAGATCTTCCCGTAAGCCAGAGAATAAAGGACTCCTCCCTCATTCTTTCTCACTTTACATAACCCGGCATCTCCTTCTTTTACAATACAATGATGAGGACATAAATGACATTGAACATCATCGGCCTCCCCGATTTCTTCGTAAAAAAGGGCTTCCCTCATTTTGATTCCTCCTCAACGGTACCTATTAACTTCAAATTTAAAAATCTTTACGGGTTCATCATCGAATATACTTGCCTTTCTTTTAGCGATATTCAATTGCTGTTCAACCGTGTCAACACCTTCAATATCCGGAAGTAAAAGCCCTCTTTTAAATCCACTTTGAACGATGACGCCGTATCTTCGGGGATCCAGTTCATCAATCGTATCCACTTCGACAGGAGACGTTAAGACATCCACATTGACGGTTATATCCTCCAGCTCTCCCGGCGTTACAGCGTTAAACCGCGGGTCTTTTGTGGCTGCAGCGATGGCATTATCCCTGATTTCCAGTGCCAGATTATCCTTTGCCGGCATAAACGTGCCGATACACCCTCTGAGTTCACCGTTGGGCCCGTGCAGCGTGACAAAAACACCTGCAGAGAGCTCAAGGAGCTGATGCGGGATATCCTCAGGAATTTCCGGAGCCTTCCCGTTTTTCACATATGATTCAATGACATCAATCGCCCATCTCACGTATGCATGTTTACCTTTCAATCTATCACCATCCTTTAAAATTGGGTGTCAGTCGTTATTCTCTTAATGACTAACCGAAGAACAACGAACTGAGTTTATAGTATTCGTACGGGACGAGTTTCTTTGTTGCCACCCCGTATTCAACGGGAACCGATACAATATCGTTCCCGGATAAGGCCACCATCCGTCCATAATCCTTATGCTTGATCAGCTCCATTGCCTTGACTCCGTAGCGTGTCCCCAGTATCCTGTCAAATGCTGTCGGTGTTCCCCCCCGCAGGAGATGGCCGAGCACGACGGACCGGGTTTCATAATCACGTTTCTCATTGACGATCTCGCTCAGATAATGGGCAATCCCGCCGAGTTGTATATGTCCGAAGGCGTCCGTCGGTTTTTCATTGTCCATACCATCTTCGATCTCCGTCGGTTTAAAACCCTCGGCCACAGCAATTATGGCATAACCGCCTCTCTTCATTCGCTTGTCGACAATACTCAGGATCTCTTTCATCGTCATCGGGTATTCCGGTATCAAGACGAGATGTGCTCCCGAGGCAAGTCCTGCCTCAAGGGCTATCCAGCCGGCCTCTCTGCCCATCAGTTCAACGAAAAAGACCCGGTTATGGGACTTTGCGGTTGAATGAAGTCTGTCGATGGCATCCGCCCCGACGTTTACAGCTGTGTGGAACCCGAATGTGTAATCGGTGTTGGAGACATCGTTATCAATGGTCTTTGGAACACCGACAACCGGAAAATGATATGACGCAAGTTTAGCGGCAACGGAGAGCGTATCATCCCCACCGATCGCGATCAGGGCATCAATCTTGAGTTTTTTCAGATTGTCAAAGAGTTTTTTGGTATCCTCTTCACTGTTGAAGGGGTTCGTACGCGATGTTCCGAGGATGGTCCCCCCCAGTATGTGGATGCCCTCAACATCATCGGCGTTAAGGGGGATATAATCACCTTCAAGAGGTCCTCTCCAGCCTTTCATAAATCCAAATATCTCCATATCACTCTTTTTGGCGGAAACAATCCCTCTGACAACTGCATTCAAACCGGGACAGTCTCCTCCACCGGTTAATATACCTACTCTCATTCTTTAGCCTCCTTGTATATTAATAAATTCATCAATCTTATCGGATTTGCTTTCAACGGCTGACAACAGCTCATCAAATGTCTTCGGGGTTAACCCGAGATCATCCCAGATAAATTTCGGGACTTTGATGGGACTTCCCGACCCGTTATCACCAAACTCAAAGCGTTCTGCGATAAATGTGGACAACGTGATGATATTGATGGGATCGGCGTAAACAGAATTACGGATTGTTTGAGGTCTGTGATGTCTCGAAGCCGTTATTAAAACCAGTTCCGGAAAATTCCATTTTTCAAAGAGCATCTCGGCAAAAAGCTCATGGGTTGGTATATCAAGGATCTTTTCAGCCTCAATATAAGGGATCTTTTTGGCTCTTGCCAACTTGACAATGGCATCGAAAAGCCTGGGATAAAGCACTCCCTGAATGGTTTTCCCGATGTCGTGCAAAAGTCCGCACATAAAGAGCTCTTCCTTGTTTGAATACCCGATAATCTCTGCTGTCACTTCGCCTATCATAGCCACAACAACAGAGTGTTTCCAAAACTCCGATATGTCAACTTCTTCCGAGTTGAAGTCGTAGAACTCCTTGTTGGTAAAAATACTCATCGCCATATTTCGAACGGTCTTAAACCCGAGTATCATGATGGCATCCGTTAGTTTCGTTACATTCCTCGGTAACCCGTAATAAGCGGAATTGGCCAGTTTCAATATCTTTGACACAAACCCCGGGTCTTTTGATGCCACCTCATTAAGGTCCTTGGCGGAGGCAGAGGGATTGTTGGCGGTATCAACGATCTTCTGTAAAACAACATCCGGAGACGGAAGACTGTCTATCTGCTGTATGGTCTTCTTCAACTCCATGATATCTATTCCTTCGCTTTGTCAAGTTTAAATTCGAAATGAGAACCCTCTCCGACTTTACTCGTTACATGAATATCTTTTCCGTGTTCGAGCAGTATCTCTCTGCAGATAGCCAGTCCCAGACCCGTTCCCTCCACTTCGTAGGTGAGACTGCTGTCTATGCGATAAAACTTCTCAAAGATCTTCTCAAGGTTCTCTTCATCAATCCCGACTCCGTTGTCATCGATGGAAATCCTGATCTCTTCAGAATCTTCAACCTCAGCTACCGTCAGTATAACGTTTCTTTCCTCTTCTTCTTTATCACCGTATTTGATGGCATTGGAGATGAGATTGATAAGTACCTGATGGATCCTCTTCTCATCGCCTTCCACAAACATCTCATCATTGTCTGCATTAATCTCTATCTTTGTGTTAAATCTCTCATAAAGTTCACGTGTGCTCTCCTTCGCCCGCTTAATAAGCGCGACAATATTAAAACGGCTCTTATCTATCTGTAGATTCTTTCGCTCCATCCTCGAGAAATCAAGTAATTGGTCGAGCAGAAAGGTAAGATGATTGCTCTGATCGAGTATAGTCCCCATAAATTCCTTCAACGTTTCGGCATCCAGTGATTCAAGCGATTCGGTTATGGTCTCTGAATAGGCTGTAATCGCGGAAAGAGGGGTTCTCAATTCATGTGAGATGTTGGCGATAAACTCGGTCTTCATCTGATCGATCTGCTTCATCCGCTCCAGCTCTTTGGTGTTACTGATATCCTCGAGCCGGACGAGGATCTCTCCACCGCCTGCCAGTACAATTGAATTAAAGGAGAAAAAACCCTGATTAAATTCTTTTTCCCGGGCCTGTCCGGCGCTCTGATCGAGTGTTTCGCTGCTGATTGCCTTGATCTCTTCGATAATTTCTTCTTCAAGTTCGAGTTCATCGAATTTCTGATTCTTAAAAACAAAGCCCCCCGAGGCATCGAGGACACAGATCCCCTCATCGAGCGAATTGAGCATCTTTTCAAAATACTTTCTCAGTTCCTCTTGAAGACGGGCGCTCTCCCTGACCTCACCGAAGAGTCTGAGATTTTCCAGAACAATCCCCGAATAATAACTAAAAAAGCCGAGGGACGTTTCCAGTTCCTGTGTGAATTCATCATCGTCTTCATTTTCAATATATCCAAAAAAGGACGAAAGGAGTTTTCCGGACTTAACGGCAGGAAGTATGACCAAAAAGCCGTTTGTTTCAAGTGGAAAAAAGCTGGGCGATTTTCTTTCCAGCGCCAGATCATAAAAACTCTTCATCTCCTCTTCGTCGAACGGAAATCCTTCGTCTTTTTTAAAAACGTCCCATTTAACCCCGTCATAGGCTGCGCTGAGACATGCTTCCAATTTAAAAAATCTACCGAGAACCTTTTCGATTGCGCCTGCAATATCCACACGATTCCGAGCCGTGTTCAATTCTCTGGAAAAAGAAGCAAAAGTTATTAGAAATCGATTGATGGAGTTGCCCGTTTCTTCCATGCAGAACCTCCCTGTTATTATAGTTAATTATACCATATGAGCTTATATCAGAAGGTTATACCGAAGAGTTTTAGTAACAGTGCAAGGCCGACAGCAATCAAGCCGGCGGAAAGGGGGGTGTTGATCCAGGCGATAACGATCTTGAGGACCTGTTTTTTACTGATAGACCCATGTCCGGCGGCCAGGCTTGTACCGAGAACAGATCCAACCACTGCCTGGGAGGTCGAAACCGGAATGCCGATCAGGGCATACACCCAGACGGTCAACGATTCGCCGAGAATGGCGATCATAGAGGAAAAGGGATCGAGCGGGGTGATCTTCTTCCCGACCGTGAACATGACTCTTCTGCTGAAGGTGATAACCCCAAGGGCAATGGCAACACCACCGATCAGTGTTGCAGCCTCAACGCCTATCTGATTGACAAAAACACCTGTTATATTCGCCACATTGTTGGCACCGAGGGCATATGAACCATAACAGCCAATGATGAGGGCCATAATCTTCATGATCCGTTCCTGCATCACGATCGAGCCAATTTTATTGAAGAGAGGGGAAAAGCTCTTATGCGAGATAAACCCGAACAGCATCCCGCCGAGAGGGGTCCCCACCCAGGCGGCCACAACTTTCAACAACACAGACCAGTTGACTGAATTGTTCCCGAAGATATTCATGCCGATAATAGCCCCGATAATGGCCTGGGACGATGATACCGGCACCTTCAAAAAGGTCATGATCGTCATGGTGATCGCCGCCGCCAGAACCGACATGCTGCCTGAAACCCACGAATAAGCTGAAACAGAACGCACCGTCTCCATACCGTTTCCACCCTGCAGAAGGGCGCCAATCACAATGAAGAGCCCTGAGAGCAGGACGGCAGTCCTGTATTTGACCAGCTTTGACGAAACAGGGGGACCAAAGATATTGGCGGCATCATTTGCCCCGAGAGACCACCCGAAGAAAAGGGCGGGGATCAGATAAACAAACACATTATAACCTCAATTATATAAAAATTAACCCTTTACACCGGAGCGGACAAGACTCTTGACAAACACGTTTTGAAGCGCCAAAAAGACGACCACCGTCGGTAATACCGCAATCAATGTACCGGCCATGATGATACCCCAGTTGTTTGTGCCCTCCCCGGAGATAAGCATCTTGACCCCCACCTGAACCGTTTTCATCTTATCCTCCATTGAGACGATCATCGGCCAGAGATACATATTCCAGGAATAGACGAAATTGATGATGACAACACCGCCGATCATTGATTTTGAAAGGGGCAGGAGAATGGTCAGGAAAAACTTCATCGGCCCGGCTCCGTCAATTTTGGCGGCATCTTCAAGCTCTGAGGGGATGGTCCTGAAATGCTGTCTGAAGAGGAAGGCATTTGTGGCACTCGCCGTAAACGGAATGATCAAAGCCCAGTAGGTATTGATCCAACCGAACTCCTTCATCACCATGAAAAGCGGAACAATCATGACGGTTTCCGCCGGAAGGAAGAGCGTTGCAAACAGAAAGGCGAATATATAGCTCCTTCCGAAAAATTTGAAATTCGCAAAGGCATACCCCGCAAGGACACCGGTCACAACCTTTCCCAGCGTTATAAAGGTTGCAACAAGCGCACTATTCAAGAGTAATCTCGCAAAAGGAATCGCCCGAAAGGCCTGCGTATAGTTCTCCCAATGAAAACTCTGTGGAAAGAATTTGGGAGGATATGAGAAAACACTCTCAGGTGTCTGCAAACTCATCGTCAACGCCAGCAACAGCGGCGAAAAGATGATAAATGATATGACGATGAGACCTATCTCGGTAAACGTTGTATCCAATACCTTTTTTCTTTTTATATTCATGCAAGCCACCCCTACCTGTAGTAAACGTTCTTTTGTCCGTAAATGAAATAAATGACCGTTACAATCGCCATCATTATGAACATAACAACACTTTCTGCCGAGGCAATGCCCATCTTCTGGTAGCTGAACGCATCGAGATATACCTTGTACATCATCGTTGTGGTATAGCCACCGGGGCCGCCTCCCGTCATCACATCAATCGTCGCAAAGGATCTGAACATGGCTGCTATTATGTTCATAATAACGAGATAAAAGGTTATCGGCGATACAAGGGGGAATTTTATCTTCCATATCTTGGTAAAAGCACCCGCCCCGTCCAAAGTAGCCGATTCAAGGAGATCATCGGGAACACTCTGCAGTCCGGCGATGTAAAAGACAATGTCAAACGGCAGCATCTTCCAGACCGTCGCCGCCAGCAACGCAATAAAGGCGTAAGGCTCTGTTGTCAGCCAGGCAATCTGCTGGCCGAAAAGGGCCGTTATAATATAATTGACATGCCCCGCAACAGGGTCGAGCATGAATGTCCAGAGTGTACCTGCTATCGCAGGCGACACGGCATAGGGGATGAATATCAACGCCCTGTACACATAACTTCCCGGAACATTCTTGTTGAGTAAAAGCGCCAGAAAAAATGACAAAAAGACGGTGATAAAAACAGTCAGCCCGACATAAACGGCTGTAAACCCGAAGATGCTGAGATACTCGGGGTCTGTAAAGATCTTTCCGTAATTTTCAGTTCCAACAAAAATCGTCCTGGTGCCGAACTTGTTCTCCCTGTTAAAACTCATTTCAAACGAGTCTGCGGCGGGGATATAGATAAAGGTGATAATGACAAACAACGTTGGAATTAACAATAAGAATGGTAATATTTTTCTAAAATTGATGCCTTTGCCTTTCATCGACCGGTTCCACCTCCATAAAAACTAAGGACGGCTAATAAAGCCGCCCTTATATTATACAATAAAAGCAGTTTTACTCGTACAGTTCGTTGTATTCTTCAAGCAGATCGTCAGTTGTTTCCGCTGTTTTCTCAAGAACTTCTTCAGGGGTTAACTGACCGTTGATCATCTTTTCCACATTGTTCTCAAGGGTGTTCCTGAATTCGGGGAAGACCCCCATGATAGCACCGTTTGTGTTGTAATCCTGTTTGGAGAAAAGAAGCTGCATAAGGGCAACCAGATGGTCCGGATATTCGGTGTAATAGCCCTCAAAGAGGAGCTGCTCAACAGCGTCTTTTCGAACCGGGAAATAACCCGTACCTTCATGCCATTTGATCTGCTGAGGGGCCTCAGCCATGAATTTGACAAATTCCCAGGCCGCTTTTGTTTCTTCATCGGGATTACCATCGATCAGCCAGAGGCTTCCGCCGCCAATGATGGCACCGCCTTTTGGTGAGTCCTTCGGTGTTGGCAGGAATGCCGCGCCAACCTCGAAATTGTTCTCCTCGGCACCGTCCATCATCGCTACAACATCAGACGTTGATGTGATCAACATACCGACTTTCTGTGAGAGGAAGAGCTTCCTGGCGCCAGTCCAGTCCTCTTTCTTTGTGTTAATCATATAATCTTTCTCTGTCAACTCATTCCACAGCGTCATGAATTTCATTCCGGCCTCATTATCCAGAAGCGCTTCTGTGGGAGGAGCTGCTCTTCCGTTGTTGTTGTTAACAAGTGGTGCATCCTGCATAGCCAGCATCTGTTCGAAGAACCAGCTGTGGAGGTTCCAGGTGATACCGGACGTGACGATGTTGCCGTTTTTGTCCTTTTCGGTCAGAGCGGCACAGGCCTGTTTCAATTCCTCATAGTTTCTCGGCGGCTTATCCGGATTCAAGCCTGCTTCCTCAAACATTGTCTTGTTGTAAAAGAGAATGGCATTTGAAGAGTTAAAGGGCATTGAATAGAGTTTGCCGTCAATCCGGTAATAATTCAAGACCTGCGGCATAAAGGTTGCAATGTCAAAATCCGGGTCCTGGTCAATCATATCCTGCATCGGTACTGCAATCTGCCCGTCGATCATGGAACGTGTTCCGATTTCGTAGACCTGAACGACGTTAGGAGGAGTTCCTGCCTTGATTCCTGCAATAAGCTTGTTCAGCGTGTCGTTGTAGCTGCCGGTGTACTGAACTTCAACCTCAATATCCGGATGGAGTTCCATAAAGTCTTCTGCCATCGAATTCAGCAGGTCAATTCTCCACCCGCTCATTGCATGCCAAAACTGAACTTTTGTCTTTGCCATGCCCAAAGTAAATACAATCGAAAGAATTAGAACGATGATAACAAAACGTTTCACATGTATCCCTCCTTCAGTTTCGGGACGATAAGTCCCGTGCTTAACTATCCGTAGAAATGAAGATCTGAATCTGACTATAAAAGATTATAAACTATCTCCTTCAAATCAGTTTGAAGGCGCTTTAACGTTTATAAAACTTAGAAAAGTCCTGAATACAGGAATCTTTAAAAGGAACAGAAACCAGATCTTCAATACCAGAACTCTCTTCTGACTCAGTGATTATAACATTTGAACTTTTCTTAAGGCAAATCGTCTTAACATACAATTTGGGTTAATCATTTCAAATGACAGGGCTTAAGCTCATTAATGCTTACAAATTCTCAAGAAAACGAAACCTTTCTCTTTTTTTTGTAACAGGTTACAAAAATCCCTGTGCGATGGATTTATCGTTTGAATGGTTTTGAAAGGAAAGTGATTTTGAAACGGCAACTTTTGTTATTCAGGAGCAGGGAATCCAACACCTCGACGGCGATTTTTCCGGGTTGTTCGTCTGCTCCAAACAATATCGTTTCATACATCGTCTGATCAAAGCTCCTGGTGCATTCACACATATTCGGATTTGTCGTATATCCCTCTCTGACAATGGGACAATAACAACTTGTGTTGTTTAAATTGACGATAAAACCGCTGTCTGTTTGAGTAAAGCTGAACGCTGTGAATCTTTCTTCGAGGAAAGAGACCACACCTTGTTCCGGTGGCCACTGACGGAATTCTTTTGAAAGTCTTTCTGCAATGCCTTTCATTTCACTGTCTTGATAACATCTATGGCCTATTCTTTCAAGAACAGGTTTTTCACCAGGGTTCCCGGCCTCCCGGGCTTCGAGGATGACCCAGTTGATCCATTTTTTGATCTCGTCCATAATAAAACTTCAGGGGGAATGGATGATAGCCAATCCCCCTGAAAGCGTTGCTATTTCTTGGCCTTGGCCTGATTGGCCACCGCTTTGGTTGCCTTGGCAACTTCTTCAGGATCGCCGAGATAATAATGCTTGATCGGTTTCAGATCGTCATCCAGCTCATAAACAAGTGGAATTCCCGTCGGAATATTCAGTCCCGGAATCTCTTCGTCACTGATCTTGTCGAGATGCTTCACCATTGCCCTCAGACTGTTGCCGTGGGCCCCTATTATGACGCGTTTGCCTGATTTGATGGTGGGAACGATTGTATCGTTCCAATACGGCATGACCCTTTCGAGCGTATCTTTCAGACATTCTGCCCTGGGCAGTTCCGCTTCAGTGAGATCGGCATATTTTCTCTCGTTCCCCGGATAACGTTCATCGTCTTTTTCCAGCTCGGGTGGTCTGATATCATAACTTCTTCTCCATTTGTGTACTTTATCCTGTCCGAGTTTTTTGGCTGTTTCCGCCTTGTTAAGTCCCTGAAGAGCCCCGTAGTGTCTTTCGTTGAGTCTCCAGGATTTATAATCCGGTATCCAGAGTTCGTCGAGTTCATCCAGTGCTATGTAAAGGGTATTGATAGCTCTC
Source organism: uncultured Thermotogaceae bacterium (assembly GCA_964631265.1). Lineage (GTDB taxonomy): Bacteria > Thermotogota > Thermotogae > MWEM01 > MWEM01 > CAZVWW01. The sequence continues at coordinate 19,245 of CAZVWW010000017.1, read as the reverse complement.
TTGAGTACCGAGGTGAAGGCAATATCAAACTGATATCCCTCTTCCTTTAGGATCTTACCTGCCTTGTGGGCTTCTTCAATTCCCTTTTCACTGAGCCTGACATCTGTCCACCCGGTGAAATAGTTCTCTTTGTTCCAGACACTCTCGCCGTGTCTTAAAAGTACGAGTTTGTACATAGCGTTTCCTCCTTTTTAAATTTATTCTTTGGTAATAATTGTCATCTGAACGTTCTTTCCCTCTATCTCATCTGTTGCCAGATCAAGGAGCAACCGCTCTCCCTGAATCTTTCGTCTGTTGTCCGGATCCTCAACAAATACATCGCCGGTTAGGATGAGCTCTTCTGATGTTTTGTCGTATTCAAACTCGTTGCTCCTTGTTGTCATGTTTCCCTTCCTGATGATCACTTCGTTTTCCTCTCCGGAATACCCCTTGAATAGTCCCTTTTCATCCTGAATAACGAGTTTGTCGCATTCTATATCAATGGTTTCGGTGCTTTCTTCCTGGTCTATCTCTGCTATGACGTCTTTGGTGAGCGTTCCTTCACGGGTTTCAAGATCATAATCAAATTCAGTCCCGGTTGCCTTCCCGGATTCAAACTCAATAAACACGCCCTCGGTTGCCTGGATGGTTCTTTCCTTTCCATCCTCTTTGAATATGGTGAACCGGTCTGAGACAAGTCTGAAGTCTTTCCGGCTGATCTCCGAGGGTCCCCGGAATTCATTCTTTTCTTCTGTCGAGGTGAAATCACTACTGCTCATCTGGAGTTTCTCACGCTCCTGTTCACCCTCATTCTCCCTGGCCAGTCTGATGTTCCGGCCCCGGAAAGCATCCGTCTCGAGATCCATTGTCACCTCTTCACCCCATACTCTCTGGTTGTTACTGAGATCATCGATATAGACCTCCCGCTTCAGGACTATTTCATCGCTTTGGGCATCGTAAACAAACGCCTTTGACTCCGCATAAAGCTCGCCTCTGTTCAACCGTACTTTTTCAGAGGTCTCCACCTCTCCCGCATAACGCTTTGACGGGCTGTCGATTGTGAGCGTATCGCATGTCACCTCGACAGGCGTTGCCTCCTCTTCAGGTTTTATAATGGCAACAACCTCGCCGGTCAGGGTTCCCTTCTCAGTCTTCAGATCATAGTCAAGTTCGGAACTGGTTGCCCGGCCGGTCTCAAACTCAACATAGGAACGCTTCTCTGAGCGAACGGTTCTATCCTCTCCATCTTCTTTATATATTGTAAACTCCGGGGAGCGCAGCAGAAAGTTGTTCTTTTGGACCGTTGACGGGGCATAGAATTC
>CAZVWW010000017.1:0-17844 GCA_964631265.1 uncultured Thermotogaceae bacterium | reverse complement strand
ATCTTTGTCTTTGAACCCTCACTGGTTTCAATAAGCGCTTCCACATCGCCGGTCATCGTTCCTTTGCTTTCTTTGAGATCATAATCAAGTGTCTGAGACGTGGCCTGGCCGGTCTCAAACTCTACATAGACCCCTTTTTCGGCAATGATCGTCCGCTCCTCGCCGTTCTCCCTGAGGATCGTAAACTCATCGGATTTTAGAAAAAAATCACTCTTGGTGATCTCGGAGTACTCGTAAAATTCAATCCTGTCATCAAACATCTTGAATTTTTCCGAATCAATGTAAAGCGTCTCTTCCTCTCCAAAGGCAGTCACACAGAGGAGGGCAAAGAGTATAAAAACAGTTGTAAAAAGACAGCACTTTTTCAAGATAAATTAGCCTCCAAAAGACATTTTAATTCATGAATCTGAGTATATCAAAGTACATAATATAAAAGGACAACCCGATGATGAAGAAAAATCCCGCTGTGTGGATATATCCTTCGATGACGGGATTGATCCTTTTTCGCATGATCATTTCTATGAGGTTGAAAACGATTCTGCCCCCGTCAAGGGCTGGAAGGGGCAGAAGGTTAATGATACCGAGGTTTAATGTGATTAATGCCACAATCAGAATAACGGATTCCAGTCCGGCATCTGAGGCCTGACCGATCACCGCCATTATGCCAATTGGCCCCGAGAACTCAGACACATTCCGCTGCCCGGAAAAGAGCTCCGTGATGATCTTCCCCATCCTTCTCAACAGATTGTTTGACCATTGAAAGCCGATTGAAACGGCCCGTACGGGATTGGAGATGGTTTGATTCGGAACGGGGGGTTCAAAGACACATTGGCCAATGGATTCGATAAACGCTTCTCTCGGAATCTCCAGTGTTATTTCTTCCCCGTTGCGAAGGACCGTGACGGATATCGCGTTAAGACTCCGGTAGGTCTCATTCTCGATGATTTTATCTCCTCTAATTTCCACGTAATGATAGGGGGACTCTCTGTCGGCGGGGAAATCCATGACCCGGAGCACGTTAAACATGTCATTGCCGCTGTTAATCGCATTATTGTTGATGGAGAAGATTTTATCCCCGTCTTTAAAGGGGGCAACCCCCTTTTTGATCGTCTTTGAGAGGGTGGCAAAGGTTATGCCGATGACCTTTCGCTCCTGAATCCTCTGCAACCCATAGAGTGTTGCCGTCATCGTCTCTGAGTTGGACAGCGTCAGTTCGGCTTCACGGGGAAGGACACTCTCTCCCGATTCTTTGTTCATATAATTCTCCAGGCGTTGCTCTTCCCAATCCTCTCCGTTGATCTTCTCAACGGTCAGTCCCTCTTTCGATATAGCCGAATCGGAAGTCTTTAAGACGAGATTGTACTGAACCGGAAAAACACGCGGGGAAACGTTGACCTGTTTGACACCGCTTTCTCTCTTCACTGTAAACTGAACACGCTCGTTCTCCTTGATGATCTCAGAGATCTCGGTAAGATCAAAGACCCGTTTACCGTTCATATGGGTTATCACATCTCCGCTTTTCATTCCGGCTTCCATCGCCGGCGATGAAGGATCCACCTGCGCTATTCCAACAGACGGAATCCCCCATATAACAGCAACCATGGCAAGCAGCACGTAACCGGCGATGATTGAAAAAGCCGGGCCCGCAAAGGCAATAAAGAAACGCTGCCATGCCGGTTTCGCATAATAGAGGCCTTTATCGGCCGGTTCTTCTCCTTCAAATGCCGTCGGGTCCTCCCCCTCCATTTTCAAATACCCGCCGAGCGGAAAGACGTTCAACCGGAATTCGGTCCCGTCTTTCCCTTTTCTGGAGAAGATTTTCGGACCAAACCCCACTGCAAATGAGATTATTTTCACTTTAAACAATCGTGCAAAAAGGTAATGCCCGAATTCATGCACGACCACAATGGCTGTAAAAACCAGAAAAAAGATCAATATCGACAGAACAATTCACTCCTCTTGACAATCATAATAGAAGATCTGATTCTAATCTTCGCTTTCCTTACTTTTTTCCCAGGGATAGGGGATATGGATCCTGATATGCTCCCCGGTGGACAAATACATCTCGATAAGATCGGGGTTGAATGCCTTGATCGATGCCGGTGTGATGTCAAATTTGTCGGCAATCCGGTTGATGGTATCTCCCTTTTGTACGGTGTAGGTATAGAGATAAGGCTGGGCAACCACCCGCCATGAAGGTTCTATTGCCGGATTTCCGGCTCGAAGAGCCCAAAATATGTAATAGAAGGGCGAGAGATCCGTTTCCTTCATAAATGGGAAGTTTTCCCTGAGTACAGGTTCAGGCCCAAAAACCAGAATCTTCTGTGGCTGCTGGAAGGTCTTTATAATCAGCCGTCTCCCCGGGATTTTGGAAATGTCAAGATAATACGGCTCCCCATAGAGAGAATAGTAATCTCCGTTATCCGTTATTTCGGTTTGAAAACCGTCGTATTCAATCATGGCTGCGGAACGCTCCAGGATCTTCCTGATATTGGCGTTTTCCAGATAAAGTGTTCCAAACGTGTAATCATTGAAGAGGCTGACGGCCTCCTGTGCAGAAATCTTTTCGGGAAGCTCCTGATTGTAATAGAACATCAAATCGGCATCCGCATCCTTCAACGCCATGAGCCCGATCATGTTGTAAAGGGGGATTTCCTGCAATCTGGTAAGGGCATCCGGATCGAGCGTAAACTCCTTCTCCAGCCATTCCCTGTAGCTGGAAGCCGCCTCTTTAAGCAGGGGATAGCCTCCGGTTTGAACGGGAAGTCTTAACTCTGTCAGGGACGGACCGAAATCAGTTTCAACCCGGTATACAGCCTGATCTCTCGGAACGGCAAAGGTCCTGCTTCGAAGTTCCTGTGGAACGATCTTCAGATCGGGGTTGTCCATAATAACAATGATATAGTCCAGTTCAAACAAATCGACTTCGCCTTTGACGTTTTCATACCAGTCAGACGGTACGTCGGTTATGTTGAATATACCGATTTCTCTGTCGTTGAAGTTGAAAAGGTAATGGGTTCTGATACCGTTGATGTCTGACGAATCGCTTACGACAACCGGAAAAGAGCGCTTTAAATCCTTCAGCAGCGTCGACGATAGCTCATTCCTGCCCGGGGTGATACAGGTTGTGTTGATTTCTCTGATAATCCGCTCAAGATAATTGGTACTGGCATCTGTTCTGGAGAAGATGTTAAATGAGCTGAAATTACCCACTCCCCCGGTACAGATTAGAATCGGGTTCGATTGTAAGTCTCCATTCGTTTTCTCCATAAAGGTCATAATGGCATCAGCCGTTTGGATAAAATCATCATTAATGTTATAGGTCATCATGTAAAAAGAAGCTGATACAGTCATATTAAGGATAACAAAGAACATGATCATATTAAAGAGTCTTCTTTTCATAAAGCATCCCCCCATTTTATACATCATAATCGGTACCGCTGTCACTTCTCATCGGGTATTATACCATTTTCTTTCTTATTCAGCCGTTAATCCATTATTCCACAATCGCCGGTTTCACAGCATCCGCTATATACTCTCCGGGAGCTTGCCGTACATCTCAAATAGTTCTTTTTCGCTCGCCTTCTTTTCAAGGGGTTCTATCGTCGACACCGTGTTATCCCTGTCGGTAAACTTGCCGACCTTAAAGTGCCTGTCGGCTTGTGCTGCAACCTGGGGAAGATGCGTTATCACAAAGGTCTGCATCCCGGTTTTCGAAAGTTTTAAAAGTTTCTTTCCAATCAAATCGCCAAGACGGGGTCCAACGCCTGCATCTATTTCATCGAATACAACACTGGCACCAAACTTCGCATTTTTATTCCTGTTGCCTGTCGCTGACTGAAGAACCATCTCCAGACTCAGAAAGATCCGCGACATCTCGCCCCCCGATGCAATACGCGCGATAGGAAGATACGGGAGACCCGGATTTGTTGAGGCCGTAAATTCCAGAAAAGTCCTTCCACTGTATTGATAATCCCCTTCTTTCCAGTTCCTGTCTGAAAACTGCACCTTTTCCATCTTCAGTTCCTTCAGCTGGGTCATAACATCCTCTTCCACTCTCTTTGCCGTCTTTTCCCTGATCGAGAAGAGTGTTTGATCCAGCTCCTTCAAACGTGCTTCGACTCTCTCAAGGTCCTCATCCAGACTCTCGGCCATCTCAAGCTTTGAATCGATCTCATCCCTTTCCTCCCGGAAACGCTTAAGGTTATCCAGGACATCCCCCAGAGAGGGGCCGTACTTTCTCTTGAGGGTTTCAAGGACTTTCATCCGTTCCTCGAGTTCCTTCATCCGTTCCTCGTCAAATTCAAAATCCTCCAGGTAGGAATAGATTTCCCCGTTGATACCGCTGAGCGTCTCCTGGGCAATATCGGTACTCTCAACCCATTGGGCTGCAACGGCATCCAGTCCGGATACTTCTCTCAAAGCACTGCCTATCTCGCCTATACGGTCAATAACATTGGGCATCTCAGGGGTTCCTTCAAGGATGGTGAGCACCTCGTTCAATCTCTTTCTAATCAAATCATAATTTGAAAAGACCCGGAGTTCTTTCGAGATCTCTTCATCTTCATTATCACGGATTCCGGTATTCTCTATCTCCTCTATCTGGAATCTCAGAAAATCAAGATTTCGCAACATTTCCGAGGAGTTGCCCGGTAATTCCTTCTGTAGTTTCAGCAGCTTTTTATACTGTTGATAGAGCTCTCTGTATTCTGCCAGCACATCTTGAATCTCTTCACCCGCATACAAGTCAATCAATTCCGTGTGATAGGCGCGTTCTCTTAATTTTTGAAAGGCGTTCTGTGAATGGATCTCAAAAACCTCGGGCAAAAAGGCCTTTAACGTCTTCGTGGAAACGACTGACCCGTTAATCCTGGCTGTATAACGCTCAGACGTTCCGGAAACCTTAACGACCATGTGTTCATCGACGGGAATATCCGTCTCTTCAAGTTTTTCATCCAGGGCAGGATTTGTGTCAAATAATGCCTCAATCCAGAATTTTCTTTCAAAAGGACCAATAATATCCTTGGCCCTGTAGTCACCGAAGAGACTCCTCAGAAGCCCGATAAACATAGACTTACCCGTACCGGTTTCGCCGGTAATCACGTTGAGTCCCGGATGGAATTCCACTGATACGTCTTTGAAGAGCAGGAAATTTCGGGCATGTACCTCTCTCAGCATCTCAGCCTCTTCTCCCCCACAGTAGTTTTTTCTCAATAACTGAAACCAGATCATCGCCTTGAGGACAAGCGAGTTTAAAGGTCTTTTCGGAAAGGCTGACAGAAATCTTATCAACTTCCCGCATCGGTAGACCGTCTATAGAACACTTCATCGCATCACCGCTCTCAAGTTTAATGTCAATATACTCATTTGAGTTGAATATAATAGGCCGGTTTGCAATTGTATGCGGCGCAATTAGATTCAACTGCATTGAGAAGCACTCGGGAAAGACAATTGGCCCTCCGAGTGATAGGGCATAAGCCGTTGACCCCGTTGGCGTTGAGATCACGACACCGTCTGCAGCCTTTGGCTCAAATTGATTCCCGTTAACGGCTATATCGTACATTTCGACCTGACTGAGATCGGAACGCTGTATGACAATATCGTTGAGGGCAAGCGTGGATTCTGATCTCTTCCCCGAATAGGTTAGGGTTTTCAACAAGGCCCTGTTTGATATACTGGAAGCATTGATAATAGACGGATTCTCAATGATTTTTTCAAAACTGAAACGCGTCAGGAATCCGAATTTCCCGAAATTAATGCCGATAACGGGACAATCAAGTCTTATGGCATAATTCATCGATCGGAGAACACTTCCGTCTCCACCAAGAACCATTAATAGATCAGGCTTTTCGAGCGGTTTTCTTCTGTCAGGACTCTGTGTTTTCTTTTCCGCGTTCGATCTCCCGTCGGCTGGATTTATCTCCCGCTCCGTTGAGATGGCGAATAACACATCAAAACCACTTTTTAAAAGTCTTTCCTTCAATAATCTGATCTTTTCTTCTATTGTTGGTTTGTGAGGATTATAAACAATACCGGTTGTCTTCATCATTGGTAGGCGAGCCTCGCCCCCAGCTGCATTAACGTCTGAACCAGGAATGCATCGAGGAAGATCAGGATCAGAATCGTGATAAACGGTGTCAGATCAATCTGACCGACCGGTCTTATAAGGCGCCGTAAAGGATTGAGCAGAATCGCAGAAAGCGATGAAAAGACCTGCCTCAACGGGCTGTATCTCAACTGTGGAATGAAACTCATGATCGAATCAATGATTAAAACAAAGATATAGGCATAGATGACAACCTGAAGAACCTTGGCTATCCCTATTAAAAAGTTTCCGAGCACAAACATAATTCAAACCTCCGTTATCTTATCGTTTTTGTCTTCAAATTGACGCATTTTCCACCGGCTTATCCACAAGGATCTGCTCTGCCTCACGTTTTTCGAGCGAGATACTGAATCCGCGTACCTTCACCTTGATAATATCATTCTCATTGCTGTTAACCCTGATGGTCATGCCGGGGAGGATCCCCGTTGATATCAGCCGGCTCTTTTGATTCTTATCCCCGTTCAGTTTCAGGACTTTGACCTCTTCACCGTTCAACGTATCGGCCAGCGTCAACCCTCTTCTTTCAACATTTTCCCGGCCGCTGTCCTTTTTAGTGAGAAAATCCCTGAAACGTTCTTTGACATCGGGATTAAAGCGGAAGAATATTGAGAGTTCTTCAATCTTGTCAAAAAGCTCTTTGTTGAGATGATGTTCGAGACCGCAGGCAAGCTCATCTGTGTCCTCGTTTTCCTCCATAAACAGTGCTTCTGTGAGAAATCTCAACACGGATTGATGCTTCTGATAAACATTCAGCGCGTAATAGATTCCCTCCTGGGTCAGTTTGATATAGCCGTATTTTTTATGCTCAACCAATCCTTTTTTGCCCAGTTTCTTCAAGGCATCTGCAACGGATGCCGTTTTGACATCCAGTCCGCTGGTGATATCTTTGACCCTGGCAAAATCTTTTTGCGACTGCACCTCGTATATTACTCTAAGATAGTTTTCAAGGCTTTCAGAGACTTTCTTCATGGTTAAAACACCTCATCTGTCATGTTAAATAATAAACCGGTAATGTTATAATAGGTAATCCTACAAATAGTATATCATATCGGAGATAAGGAGAGGGTTGAAATGCCAAGACAATTTTTCTGCGACCGGTTCAAAGACAATATTGCCTACTTTGACCTCGACGAGAAACGGCATCTCAAAGTGCTGAAAATAAGACCAGGGGACACCATTCTGTTCACAGACGGAAAAGGCTTTTTGTACGAGGGAGAGATCCTCCCGCCTGGACAGGAGGCCACCGTCAAGATCCTCTCTAAAAAAGAAGAGCTCTCAAGAGAACCCGCCAAGGAGATCGAAATCATCATCGCCCTCTCGAAATGGAAACGTCTGTCTCTCCTCGTGGAAAAGAGTGTTGAACTCGGGGTGAGGACCATTACCTTTGTTTCAACAGAGCATTCAAATTACTCAAAACTGAATATGGAAAAGGTGGAAAAGACAGTCAAAAAGGCCCTAAAACAATGCGGCGGTACCATTCTTCCACAGCTGGCGTATTATAAAACAATCATGAAACTGGAGCAAACGGGGTCTTTAAAAGGCTTGCCAATTCTTCTAAACAGTGAATGCGATAAAGCAATATCAACCTGTGACTTTCCCGAAAGCGTTTCACTGATTATTGGACCGGAAGGCGGATTCACTCAAAATGAAATTAAAAAGATGCGGACGTTTTGGCCTGAATTAGAGGAAATCTCCCTGGGAAGAAGAATCCTTAGACTTGAAACAGCTGCTATTTCAGCACTCTCCTGTATCCTGTATAGAGACGGGTTTGAAACCCGTCTCTACGGCAACGACACCGGCAAAAAAGGGGAATGAACTTGAAAGAAAAGAAAGAAGAACACAATTTTTCAAAATATATAAGAGGCGGTATCCTGTCGATCATCATCAGTCTGGTTGTCATCTCTCTCCTGACAGGAGGTCTCGGTTTTAATGAGGTTAAGACGGCGCTCTTCAACTATTCCTGGTTATTCGCATTTGCCGCTTTTGGTGTATTAGCCCTGAAATGGGTCTTTGAAGTCGTTACACTCCAGATTGCAACCGGTGTGTTCAAAAGGATTTCGTTCATCAGAGGCTTTAAGATTATCATGGCGGTTCAACTCCTTAACCTGATCACTCCGTTCTATACAGGAGGACAACCGGCCGGTATCTACCTGCTCACCCGGGAGGGGTTAACCGCCGGTCATTCAACAGCCGTTTTAATGATAAAATCAATGATGTTCCAGCTCTTCCTGACATTTTTCGGGATCTTCAGTCTCTCCTATCTCTATTCCTCGCTGAATACCCTGACCCTGTTTGCAGCGTTTGCCGGTCTCCTCATCAACGGCTCGCTCGTCCTTTTGATACTGCTCTTCGGCATAAAACAAAATCTCGCAAAGAAGATACTCAACAGCCTCATTTGCTTTCTTCAAAAGATCCGGGTCCTTAAAAACCGGAAAAGGGCTGTTGAATTTATGGAGAACCAGATTATTATTTTCAACCGGGAGTTCAAACGATTTAAACACCAGCCGATGAGGTTAACCGGGTTGTTCGTCTTTGCGGGGCTTCAGTTTTCCGCCTTCATATTCACCGCACTGGTTATATTGAAAGGATACGGAATCGAATTCAGCCTTGAGACCTTCACACGGGTCTTTCTGGTGAACACCTCATCGCTTATCGTCCCGACCCCCGGTACGTCAGGGGGAGCTGAAACCCTATACTTCATCTTTCTCAAGGGCACCGGGAACGCGGAAATGCTGGGGGCCTCCATGATCATCTGGAGACTCTGCACGTACTATTTTGCAATCGGTTTTACAGCACTCTACTCAATCCTTGCTTACAACAAACACGAGCTCGTCACATTAGCTGAACAGGAAAGGAAATGACAACGATGAATACAACAAGCCCGAAAACAAACGATACGGAACAATTAGCCCGATATAAATATCTCGGTTTCAACGCCTTTCTTATCATGGGGGCGATTTCAACCTACATATCCGCCGTTATGCCGGTGATAAGGGAACGACTTGCCCTCAATTACGAACAGGTTGGTCTCATATTCGCCTCAAATTCGGTGGGGTTCTTTATCGGTGCTCTTCTGATCGGAGTTGTCATCGATTATATGGGCACAAAGAAACCGCTTTATCTGGGTTGTTTTGCCCTCCCGGTTGGGATCGTCATCTTTGCCCTTGCCCCTTCTGCGGCTTTACTGTCATTAGGGAACATGATCATCGGGTTTGGAGTTTCGACGCTTGAGGTTGCCATCCCCCCAATAAGCGGTAAGTTTAAGGGCAAGAGCGGTGAGGTGCTGAACCTGATTCACGCCTTTTTCGCCCTGGGATCCATGATAAGCCCGCTGATCGCTTCTCTGCTGATAACAAGTTCTCTGAAGTACACCCTCTTTTTCTATGTCATCGCCTCGTACACCTTTGTCCCGCTTTATTACTCCAGAACACTGAAAATCCATCTCAGGGCCAAATCCAAAGAACAGAGAAAAGGTGAAACGAAAGCGGAAAAACCGGTAACAGTCCTCAAAAACAAATATCTCTGGCTTGTTTCAGCCGGTATTTTCTTTTATGTGGCCTCTGAAATCGGTGTCTTTTCCTGGGCCCCCATGTACTCAACCGATTACATCAAGACCGGAGAAGGGCTTGCAAGTCTCCTCCCGTCACTCTTCTGGGTGGGACTGCTGATCGGACGGTTCATGTCTTCAAAATGGGTGGATAAAGTTGGCCATTTAAAATGGCTGCTGATTGTCACCTCAATCGGTCTTCCGGTTACCTTTCTCTGTCAAAGACCTTTCCCGAATTACGGATTCATGGCCCCCATGATTATTATCTCGGGGCTGATACACGCCTCCATATTCCCCACACTGCAGTCTCTTCTCGTGGAGCGTATCAACACAGGCCTCGGGCTGGCGCTTTCAATCTTTTCAGCCTCAGCCTCGTTGGGTAGCCTGATGGCCGGCTTTGTCATCGGCAAGATAAGCGACCTGTTCGGTATTCAGTGGGGCTATTTCTTCCCCTTTTTCCTTTTCCTTGGCACATTTTCAATGGTTGCAATCATATTCCTGGTCGACAGAAAAAAGGGTTGAATCAGAGCCTTTCCCACATCTTTGAACAGATTTCACCGGTCTTGTCATAAACGGCTTCTTCCGGGAGGGTAAGAACCTTTTGGCTCTTCATCACCCACTCCCCGTCAACCACCGTATCAACCGGTTTACAGTCCTCCATTATTGAAAAATAAAAATGTCCGAGAAAATTGTCACCGTTCATCGGCGTGGGCGGATTGTAGTCATAAGTGATGAAATCTGCCTTATAGCCGGATTTTATCCGTCCGGTCATGATATCCAGAACAGATGAGGCATACTCGGGACTGTTTTTGAAGACCACATGATAAAGATCCCCAAGCCCAAAGGCCGTTGGATCCTTCTTGAGGAGATGCTGGCTTAAAAAGAGCGTTCTCATGTCCCTTGTTAGATCAAAGCCGTATCCGTCATTTCCCAGCGTGGTTCTGATGCCGTTTTTATCAAATCTTGAAAAGTCGGGTATTCCAACACCGTTGTTCATATTCGACTGTGGATTGAAGACAACGGTACAACCGTTTTCCGCAATAATCTCCAGATCGCTCTCCTCAATCTTCAAACAATGGACAAGAAGAGAATCGGGTTTCAACAGCCCGTGGCTCTCAAGCCTCTCTATGGCGCTTTTTGAGAATTGTTTGACATGCAAACGACCGTCCTCATCCCCTTCTCCGACATGGATATGGATGGGAATCGCGGCTTCCGAGGCCTTTCGAAGCGTGGCCTCCTCAAGTGTAAAAGAGGCATGCAATCCCAAAAGATTCGCTGCCCTTCCGGGATACTTTTCCTTGAGATCAAAGGCGTTGAAGTTCTCCTCAAGCGATTTTTCCCGGATCGCCTCCCCGTTTCGGTCACTTGTTTCATAACAGAAGACCCCTCTCAACCCCGCTTTGGAGACGCAAGCCTCGGCCAGGGTGTCGATGCTGCCTGTCACGGCGTTCGGACTGGAATGATGATCCACAAAAGTCGTGATGCCGTTCTTGATCATCTCCACGGATGCCAACAATCCACTGTAAAAAACATCATCTAACGTCAAAGCCCGGTCAAGTCGCCACCAGAGCTGGGAAAGAAGCTCACGAAAATTTCGGGGCGAAAACGGTGATACAGCCATTCCCCTGGCAAAGGCCGAATAGATATGGGTGTGTGAATTGACAAATCCGGGCATCAATATCTTTCCCCCGCCGTCGATTTTCTCAACACCGGTTAGTTCCTCCCCAAAGGGAAAGGATTCCATATAGACATCCTTTATAGTGCCCCCTTCAACCAGAACAGCTCCTCTGAAAAAGTCATCGGGTTTGTTTCCTGTGAAGATCTGATAATTGTAAAAGAGTTTTCTTTTCATCGACAATGCTCCTTTCAACTAAAAATCAGCAGATGATTCAATCCATTTCCCGGCCGCTTCATTCGCCTCTGAACAAGCCGTTTCCGGATCGCGGGACTTTACCATTCTTGCGATAAATCCCGCGTTGAACGCATCACCGGCTCCCGTTGTGTCTGTCACGCTTACTTTCCGCCCCGGTTCGATATCCTTAACGGACTGACTAAAACGAATACGGGCCCCTTTTTGCCCTCTCTTAATAATCAGCGGGTTTCCCGAACGCTTTATAATCTTATCAAACTCAGTATTTTTATTGAGGATTTCGTACTCCTCTTCATTGGGCAGGAAATAATCCACCCGGGGCAGTATTTGCAGAAGATCGGATGCGTAGTTCAAAACCGTCCCGGTCCCCGGATCGAGAGATACGGTTATGTTCATTTGATTGGCCTTCTCTAAGACCTTATGAACAATCGCTTTCTGTGATTGTTCTGTCAGTGTATACCCGGAGACATGGAGCCAGGAAATCCTTTCCAGCAAGGCGTCATAAACAGACGCTTCAAGGGGGATCGGATTATCAGACCGTGATGTTATCATCGTCCTCTCTGAGTCCGGGGTTACAAGGATATAGATGACACCGCTTTTTTGGCCGTTTTCCTTAATATACGTTCTGTCCAGGCCGTGCCGGTTCAACCGCTCTGAAATCTGACGCCCCGCCTCATCATCGGCATAACAAGCGACTAAAAGAGGGGTTATACCCAGTTTCCGGATCATTCTGGCTGTATTGCACGCCGAGCCCCCCAGTCTTTCAGAACCCCCGGTTACGAAGGCCTCGCTGCCTTTCCGGGGAAAATGATCGATCGACAGGATCCTGTCAAGTATGATATCTCCAATTATTCCGACTGGTTTGTCGTTCAAAAAATCACCTGCATTGGCGGACTAAAAAACAAGTCCGTGCGGACTAAAAATCAAGTCCGTTGTTTATCTAACTATATCACAGATAGGATTCCAAAATATCCGAACATGAATGATATAATGAATCGAGGTAAAAAATTCAAAATGAGGTGAGAGCATGAAGATAACCTTTCTGGGAACAGCGGGTGCCATACCGACGGCAACGAGGACCAACACCTCGCTCTGGATCGATAGCGAAATCTTCTCCGTTATGATCGACTGCTCCGGGGATATTTATCATAAGATCAAAAAATACGAGCTTAATCCGAACAAGCTGGAACATGTCATTATCACGCACGAGCACATTGACCATTCCTTCGGGCTGCCCTCTTTGCTCGAGACCCTTAGATTATCGGGAAGAGAAAAGGAACTCCATATCCATATCCAGGAAAAGGCCTTTGATAAGATCAAGCAGATACTCAGCCTCAACAATCTGCTAAACCGGCATGACGGGTTTCCCGTCATCTTTCATTCCATCCCCATGTTGAAGAACTACAGTCTCCTCAACGATGGGAAGCTGAAGATCCATACAACCCCTGTTAAACATCTCGTCCCAACGGTAGCTGTCAGTATAACGGATGAATTTGACAGTATCACCTACTCCTCGGATACAGAACCGGTTCAGGATGTTGTTGAACTGGCCAGAAAATCCGCGGTTCTCATTCATGAATCAACCACTGCAAGATGCTGCATGGAACCGGTAAAAGGACACACCAGTGCGGATGATGCCGCAAGGATAGCCAAGGAAGCCGGCGTTGATCAGCTTTTCCTTGTTCATATCCTCGAAAAAGTTCAAAATAACAAAGAGGCGGTATTACACGAGGCGGAAGAGCATTTCTCCGGAAAAGTTATCATTCCTGACGATGGCTATACATTTGACATAAAAGATGTTAAAATCAGAAAAGTCTAACGGGCATCTCAATGCTTAAAACGAAAACATAACGGGGGAGGTTTTACAATTGACACGAGAAGATTTCTGGAAGATCCTGAAAGAGGAGAAAATCGTTTATGTTGACCTGAAGGTTGTGGATTTTTACGGGTCATGGAAACACGTAACACTACCTGTTGAGAATGTGACGGACGAGCTTTTTGACAACGGTATCGGGTTCGATGCCTCAAACTTCGGTTACGCCATGGTGGAAAAGAGTGATATGGTGATGATACCGGACCTGGAAACCGCTTTTATGGATCCTTTTGGGGAATTCCCCATGATATCCATGATCTGCGATGTCTACGATCCCCAGTCCGGCGACCGTTTTAAGCAAGACCCGAGAGGTATCCTGACCAGGGTCCTGAAGAAGCTGCGTGAAGAAGGCATCGCCGACCAGGTCCGGTTCGGTCCCGAGTATGAATTCCATATACTCGATGAGGTAGAGTACGAAGTTCAGCCAAACAGCATCTCGTTGACTATTGACAGCTGTGAAGGCTTCTGGAATTCGGCCTATACCGGCGAGTATTGTATTGGAAAGAAACGTGGCTATCACAGAACGCCTCCCTTTGACAAATTCTTTGTTCTGAGAAATTCAATCGTTGAAGAGTTGAAAAAACTGGACATCGACGTCAAATACCATCATCATGAAGTGGGCACGGCACAGCTTGAGATCGAAACAAAATTCATGGATGCCAAGAAGGCAGCTGACGCAACCTTGATGGCCAAATATGTCATCAGGAATATTGCCCTCCAAAACGGATTCCTGGTCTCATTCATGCCAAAACCCATCTACGATGAGGCCGGAAACGGCATGCATATCCATCAGTTCATGATGAAGGACAACAAGAATATCTTTGCGGGTGATCAGGTATACGGTCTCAGCAAGACAGCTTTAAACTACACAGCCGGCATCCTGATGCACTCACGGGCCCTTCTGGGATTCAGTAATCCAACCACCAACTCCTACAGAAGACTCGTTCCCGGATTCGAGGCCCCAACAAACGCGGTCTTTGCAATCGCCAACAGAACTGCCGCCATCCGTGTCCCTGGATACGTCAAAGAAGATGCCAAGAGAAGGATAGAGTTCCGGACAATCGATGCGACCTGCAACCCCTATCTGGCCTTCGCCGCAATGATCATGGCCGGAGTGGACGGGATCATCAACCAGTATGATCCCAAAGAGGAAGGCTATGGACCCATGGACGGGGATGCCAGTAAACTGAAGTCTAATCCTCTTCCAAAGACACTTGAAGAGGCTGTGATGTCGCTCGGAGAGGACCACGATTTTCTGAAGAGATGGGATATCTTCCCCGGGGAAATGATACAGAAATGGATCGATAAAAAGATAGAGGAACATCGAAAAGTGGCCGCTGTCACTCATCCCATTGAGTATCAGCTTTATTTTGATCTTTGATTGAATTATCAAGACGGGGAGGGGCTTTCCTCCCCGTTCATAAACATCCCATCGCCAGGAGGAGAAAATGAAGGAAAAATGGTTTGAGCTACCAATAGCTATTGAAAAGGCAATAAAGGATCAAAAACCTGTTGTTGCCCTTGAATCAACCCTTATCGCTCAGGGACTTCCCTTTCCCAAAAATGTGGAAGTGGCCATGCAAATGGAGGAGAAAGTCAGAGAATCCGGGGCTATCCCCGCTACCATCGGATTCCTGGATGGTATTTGCAAGATCGGAATGTCCCGGGAGGAAATCGAAAGACTCGGCAACGGAAAAGAAGAGGTGATAAAGGTCGGAGAAGGGGAGATCCCCTATGCCGTCGGCATGGGACTCAACGCATCAACAACCGTCAGCGGAACCGCCTGGATCGCCGATAAATTCGATATAAAGGTCTTTGCAACCGGTGGAATAGGCGGTGTACACAGAGGTGTAAACGACACCTACGATGTCTCCCAGGATCTGAACACAATGACAAAGACACAGATCATCATCGTCAGCTCTGGGGCCAAATCCATTCTGGACATCCCCAAGACACTGGAGAGACTTGAGACCAACAGCATTCTCATCATGGGATATCAAACAAACGATTTTCCCGCCTTTTATTCCAGAATGTCAGGTAACAGGCTCAATTACAGGGCTGAGAATCCACAGGATGTTGCCATGGCCTATAAAGCCAAAACCCTTTTAAAGAGCAGACAGGCGATCCTGGTGGCCAATCCGGTTCCCGGGAAAGATGAGATTCCAAATGAAGAGATTGACACCATCATCTCAGACGCCCTCGAAGAAGCCTTAAAGAAGGGAATAACCGGAAAGGAAATGACCCCCTTCCTGCTCGAGAACATCGCAAAGAGAAGCAACAACAAGAGCATGGCAACCAACATCTCTCTTCTGCTGAATAACGCCAAAACAGCCGGAGAGATAGCGGTTTCAGTCTCCGGGGTTTTGAACAAGTCGATTAACCACAGAATCGGTTTTCAGGAGGAATAGACCTTTGGCCTGTGTCTTCTGCAACATCCTTGAAAACGAAAGACAACAGATTATAGAGGAGAACAAACTCTTCTTTGTCATCAACGATAAATACCCGTTGAACGAGGGGCATGTCCTTGTCATTCCGAAAAGACATTTTGTCGACTTCTTCGCTATGAACAACGAGGAGTGGTCATCGTCACGGGAGATCCTCTTCAGAACAAAATCGATGCTCGATAAAAAATACAACCCGTCTGGTTACAATATTGGTGTAAATGTTGGTCATGATGCGGGGCAGAGTGTTTTTCACGCCCACATCCACATCATTCCCAGATACCCGGGTGATATCGACGATCCGGGACCGGAGAAAAAGAAGGTCAACATGCCTCTCTTCGAGTTTATGAGAGACAACGAGATCTTCAAGAAGATCATATACTCCCAGATAGCCCAAAGAAAACTCGATCAGGTCATCGCCTCAAGCAACAAAGAATCGCTTAATGACATCAAGGGGGATAAACAATATCTTGAGGAACTCAAACGCAAGCTGAAGGAACGGGTTAACAGCTTCTGTAAGGATCCCAAGCCCGAGGATTACGATAATATCATACAGACACTTGAGCTGATCTCAATTATCAACGAGTAATGAGCAGTTGCTGAATAAACCGAAACACCCCTTTTAGGTCTCACTCAGGGTCCCCCGGGCCGGGGCGAAAAAAGAATCGAACAGCCACCTTGGCTGTTTTCCGATGATATTCAGGAGGAAAAAATGGAGAGAAACCTGACCACAGGCAGTATCGCTAAAAACATTCTGTACATGTCGGTTCCAACTATGATTGGATTTGCAGCCCAGACACTTTACGATCTTGTGGATATTGCCTGGATAGGCCGGATCTCCTCTGAATCGGTGGCGGCCGTCACCATCATGACAACGGTATTCTGGCTCGCCGAGGTGTTGAATGCGATCATCGGAACAAGTTCGATATCGCTTATTTCACAGAATTACGGGGCAAAACGATATGACAAGACAGCACTCTGCATCGAACAAACCCTGACGTTCAAGGCCTTTGTTGCCATCATCGCCATGATCATTATACTCATCTTCATAAAACCGTTGATCGGCTTTTTCACGGAAGATGAGGCCGTCCGGCAATCGGCCCTCGACTACGGCTATCTGCGGATCTTTTTTCTCCCGCTCATGTTTGCCATGTTCAGCATATTCACGGCGCTTCGATGCATCGGCGATTCCAAAACCCCCATGAAACTCATGTTCCTCTCCTCAATACTGAATATTGTCCTCGACCCGCTGCTTATCTTTGAAAGGGTACCGGGACTGAACATTCCCGGCCTGGGACTCGGCATTTTCGGCGCCGCCCTCGCAACCGTTATCTCCATCACCACAACATTTATCATCGGCATTATCATCCTCTTCAACGTGAAGAGAAGGATAAGACCCACGGTGAAGGGCTTGTTCAAATTAAACTGGACGATCGACAAAAAACTCATTACGATCGGTCTGCCAACCGGAATAGAAGTCCTTTTCAGAAACTCGGCCAATTTCCTGCTGCTGAAGATCATCACCATCTACGGAACGAGTGCCGTCGCCGTTATGGGGATCGGACAACGGTTGTCCGGATTTGTCATTATGCCGCTTATAGGGCTTTTAATGGGAAGCAGTACGATTGTCGGTCAGAATCTCGGGGCGGATCAAACCGAAAGGGCGGAAAAGACCACCCATTATGCAGCCGCCTTCGGCGGGATCATCATGGTCTTCATTACCGCCCTCGCCTGGCTGTTTCCCTCCCAGATCATGTCCATATTCGTCAAAGACAAAGAAGTCATCGCGCTGGGAATCGACATGCTGAGAGTCGTCATACCCTCCTATATCTTTCTGGGCATCGCCTTCGGATGGGGCTCCGGTTTTTCAGGAGCCGGCTACAACCTCCCCTTCCTGATCTGCGCCCTCGTTTCCAGATGGGCCGTTCAACTCCCTTTCCTCTTTTTGACCGTCTACATCTTCGAACTCCCCGTCATCTTCATCTGGATCAGCTTCTTCCTCTCAGA
>CAZVWW010000016.1:0-31829 GCA_964631265.1 uncultured Thermotogaceae bacterium | reverse complement strand
AAGTTCATCTCCTTCAGGAGATTGCCCGAATCTGACAGTTCAAACGTGGTATCCTTATCTTTGGCTTATAATACCAGCTGCATATCCGTTCCGTCATCAATGACGGAAGCATAAACGCTTCCGCTAATAGTTCCATGTGCATTTATGTTATCCGCCACATCTTGAAGCGTGTCTGTGCTGGCATAACCAATCGTCTGATCGCCTCCGCTGAGACTGAAAGTCAAGTCCCCTCCGGAACTTAATCCGAGAGAGGTGGAAAGTTGATTAGTCGAATCACCGGCAACCCGCTCAGCAGAACGGTAGGTCTCGTTGAATCTCATCATCTCGAGCATGTTCCCGTCCCCGGTCTCGGATACACTGATGTCACTCTCGGGATTCTTGGAATTGATGAAGAGCTTCATCGCCTGGTCATCGCCAGTCTGTCCGTTTGTCCCGTAGTATATGCTGACTTTCTCAAGGAGGGTCTCGTTACCGGCGTCGGCATATATGTCCGATATCCAAGAATCAAAATCATCCGTTGCCGGGTTATAACTGAGCGTATGATCCGTTCCGTCAACATTAATCGTGAGCTCGCCATTACCGCCGTCACTAATACCGAAGTTGTCCATCGTTGCAGTCGGATCGCCGAGAACGAAGCCGCCTGACTTGTAGGATTCGGTCATATTAAGCGTTTCCAGCAACGTTCCGGTATCTGAAACCTGGAGATTGACGCTGGCATCGACACCGGAAAAGTGAATCTTCATCCCGTCACTTGATTGAACGGCATAGACCTGGAGATTATCGTCAAGCGACTCGATCTGATCGGTGATCTCCTGGAGGGTGTTGCCCTCGTAATAATCCACCGAATAACTGTTCCCGTTCACGTTGACGTTTAGCGTCCCCTCTCCGGCTATCCCGTTACCGTAACCCCCGATATTCTCGAGTTTTGTGGTCGTCTCGGTGTTGACCGAGCTGGTGGAATAGTAGGACTGGTTCTTGGCGAGCTGATCGACTGTTACATCAAACGTTGTATCCTGAACGGAGCCGTGCGTATCCACTGTGAGGACACTCTCGTCGGACGATGTAGAATTGCTGTTATAAAAATTGGACTGGAGTTTCCAGTCATTGACAAACGTCCTGAACTGAGAAAGCCGATCGGAAACGTTACGGAGCGCCGTTTGCCGATTGGTTAGTTCAGTCTGCTCTTCCTGCAGCTTCTTGACAGGCTCTGATGCCTTCTCCATCTCTGCATCGATCATGGAATTGAAATCGATACCGGAGGAGGCACCGGCCATATGAAACCTGTTCTGAGCGGAATCACTCAGATACGATAGATAGTCGGTTGACACACTATCACCTTCTCAACCATCAATATTAAACAATCTTGCTCAGGCCATCTTATCAAATAACATCCCTATCAATTCGTTGATGTTCTTGGCAAGCTCGACCATCTCTTTCGGCGGAATCTCCCGCATCACTTCACCGGATTGGGAGTCAACAATCTTAACGACTTTCATATGAGCGTCTTTGTTGATCTCAATCTTCATGTCTCCCTCATAGATGTCATTTAGTTTGTCGAGTCCCTCTTCAAATTCCGTCAAGGCCTCTTCCATAGATTTCCCAGAGTCCTGACCTGAATCCTTTACTCCGCTGTTCCTTCTCTGAAGCGCATCGGTCTGCGTCTTGTTTTGCATAGTGGTCTCTTGAGGTGTTACGCTCTCGGGACTCCTGCTGCGATCAACAGACTGTACACCATCAACATCATAAGCCATAAGATCCCCTCCCTGGAATGCTTAAATTTTCCTTCATGTAGTATTATCGGAAATCGCCTCAGTTCCTTTAGCGGTCCTTTGTGAAGATAGCGTTTCTTTTTTCCACGGTAGTATTATCGGGAACTGAGATTTTTACTTTTAAGGGGCCTCTTTTTATATTAATCCATCCGAGTCCGCCTATGCCTATATCCTCTCCGTCATGGGCAACGATTTCTTCTGTTTTCCAGTTGTAGTCCTCGACCCGTTTCTCAGAAAAGGGTGGTTTCAGGAGGGTTCCCAGTTTTCTTTTCAACAGGTCGTCTGCCCTGGTTGTCTTCGTCTCATGATAGGCGATGTTATGGCCCGAGAAAAGCTGAAAGATCGGGCGCAGACCTTCTCTTGCATGATCCAGTACATCGATTCTGCAAAGCCCTCCGAAAAAGACACTTCTTCCGGGGTCAGGTTTGAACGTCTTTCTCGATAATCTATCGGTCTTGAAGATCATATGCCGTTTATAAACGTCCAGTACCTGTATCAGTCTACCGGGGAGTTCCAACCCCGGTGTGTCTATTACAACCGTACCGGAATCAAGCGTCCGCGTCACCCTGTCCAGGGTGGTTCCCGAGAACTGGCTGGAGGTGACATGTGTCAGGGAGTCCGAATCGATGATCTTGTTCACGATTGTTGATTTTCCCACGTTTGTGGCACCTGCAAGACAGACTTTATCGAGGCTTGATATGAATTTGATCAGGTTCTGAACACCAAAACCGTTTTTACAACTAAGGGGCTTGACCTGTTCGGGGGAGACATTGTACAGACTTGAGAACCATTGGATGATCTGGTCGGCTGAGATGTGTTTCGGGATCAGATCGAATTTGTTGAGTATCACAAAAAAATGACTGCCTGCCGATTTTCGCAACTCGGGTGACCATGTGCCGGTTACATCGAGTATGTCGGCAACGATAAACGTAGCCGAACACTCGTTGGCCACTTCCTTTAGCCTCGATGTATCAAAGTGCATCACCTCCGGCATGATATTCCTGCCGTAATGTTTGATCTTATAACATCGCTGACAGAGCGGGTCTTCTCTTTCTACAAGTGCCTTTTCCGGCACATAGCCGATCTTTTCCGGATCCTGTGATTGTAATTCAATACCGCAACCTGAACATTTCAAGCTTATCTACTCCTGTTCTTTTTGGTCTTCATCGTTTTTGTCCACTCTCATCGAGCGTCCCTTTACAGTCGGATGTTTTCTGAGTTTTGTTGCAAAGAACTTCTCAAGTCTTCTGAATATCTTTGTCCCCGGAAATTCGTATTCCAGGTCGATGGGATCCACCTTGATGGTGTAGGTCTTTAAGAGATTCCCGGTGAGGATATCCGTGAAGAGTTGATCCCCGATAAAGAGTGTTTCCGCGTTGTTCATCTTGAGTCTCTTCATCAATCCCCTGGCCTTTGCGGGAAAGGGTTTGCCCATCTTACCCGAGACTTCAAATCCCTCGCCAATCCGTCGCTTTAACTTAAAGAGTCTGCCGGTCTTTCGTGTATTGGACATGATCACGATCCTGTATCCCATGGTAATGAGCGCTTTTAATCTCTTCACGGTGTCGTCATCGACATCCGGCGCCTTCCAACGGGCGAGTGTGTTATCCATATCAAAGATGATATTCTTAAATCCCAGATCCTTCAAACGCCTGAAATCAACGCCCTTCCAGTGATCATAGGTCTCATGGGGACTGATCAGGTATATGAGACGAAAGAACCATCCGATGGTATAAAAATAGAATTTGTAACTCCAGCGGGTTGTCCGTTCAGCGGCCCGGGTGATCCAGTTTTTAACCTCCTGTGTGTACTGTGTATAAGGGTTGACAAGTATTGTGTACATTCCGGCCCGGTTCCCGGCAATGATATCCGTAAAGAAGAGGTCACCTGTCAGCACTGTGTTTTCAGGTTCTGAATCGAGAAAACGAAGAACCAGTTTGAGTTTTTTAATCCCCGGTTTTCTCATTGAACCGAAGACCGGTATCTGCCCTCTGAACCTCCTGATGATATCCTTCCCTCTTTCCGAAGGGGCATTTGTCACGACACAGACCTTAAAGCCCATTCTAAGAAGGTTTTCGAAGAGCTCCAGGGTTCGATTGCCGACGTCCAGACTCTTCCAGGGGGCAAGCGTGTTGTCATAATCGAATAGGAGTGTGGTCATTCCGAGACGTTTCAACCGCTGAAAATCAATATCGTAAATGGACTTAAAATGCTCCCTTGGAGAGGGGAGGCTAAGGATGTCCCGGATTCGGCTCATATCTCACGACTTCCAGATCGATCTCTTCCTTTAAGAGTTCCAGCATCTTCATCGCCTCGTCAAACATATCGGCCGGGACGACGATTTTCAGAGTGCTGTCGGGCGTTTTGGCATGACGAATATTCATAATGTGATCATCAGCTTCTGAGAGATAACCGACTAAATGGGCCTGTTCAACCGGCATCCTCAGATAGATGTCGTATTCCAATACCTCTTTTTCATTAAAATTTGTATTTTGTTCCGGCATTTATCCTAAAACCTCCGTTGGCATAAGTTGTTCCGATACTTATTTCGAGATTTCCAAATTCCATAGTTGATTCTATCATCGCGTTTAACGTGTTCCCGTATCCGGCACCCGCGTTCAAACGCAGGCTGAAATTCCGGCTGTTGATGATAATCGACTCAGTTCCCAGAGAATAGATTAGACCACCGGCATACTCAACCTTACCCTTTAAAAGGGTGTTAAGATCCTCAAAATAATAACTCCCCCGGCCGATAAGGTAAAAACTCTCTTTCACAAGATCATAGCCTGTTCCAAACCGGACTTTCAGGGGGGACAGATTCAGAACGCCATAAGGACCGTATGAAGTCCTGGATAATCTGTCAAATCCAAGTTCCATCGGAACCTCCCACTGCAATGAATTCCAGCTTAAAATCGGAAAAGGAAGCTGGTTGATGATACCAAATCCGTATGAAACAGAAGTGAAAAGATCCGAATCCTGAGTATATCTCAGACCAAAGACCGACGGATCCAGATACGTCTGAAAGGTATGCCCGCGGGTATAGGCCTTCAGATTCATATTACCGGGTCCAATTGCCATTAGAACTGAACCACGGTCGTTTTTGATGGACAAGCGATTCAACGTGTTTGAAATATCAACTCCAAAGTCACCATAATTCACGCCAAGTGAAAAATTGCGGGGGGTTGAGTATCCAACAAAGACCGCATTCCCCGGTGATTTTACCTTGTCGTTTACAAAACTCAGGGGGGCGGTACTCACCCTGGAATCCCCGATTGATAATTCTTTTATATCCCTGTCAGGCGGCATTTCAAGAAAAAAAGTCCTTTTCTTTGCGATAAAGCTTATCGGGTCCTTTTTTGAATGCATGAAATCCGGAAAAACAAAGGCCGGTTTTTGAAGGGGCTTGTCATGAGTCAACAAAACATTTTCTCTTGTCTTAGCATCAAAAAAGAATGATTCAGCCCGATGAAAAGCGGGTCCTTCTTCTCCGAAAAGCCTTGCGGGTGAATAAGACGGCATCTTAATGACAATATTACGCTTTTCACCGGCATATAGAAAGCCTGTCTCTTTTTCCTCATAATCCGGAGCCGGCAAATCCACCATCTCTTTTCCCGGCTGGATCAGAGACTTTCTTTTCTCCGGGAAGAATAGCAGCGAATCAGAAAAACCCAATATCTCATCAGGCGGAACAAGCTTTTTAACCGGTATTACACCGGTGATAGAAAATGAATAATCCTGACAAAAGACCGTTAATGTCATTAAGACCAGCATGACAAAAAAACACTTTCGCATTAGTTCTCCTCGGGGTCATAAAGCGTTACTTTATTCCTTCCGTTGTTCTTTGAATAATACAACGCCCGGTCCGCATCCGCGACAAGTTGAAGCGGTTTTTCATACGACTTGTTCGCCGTGCATGAGACACCAAGACTGATTGTCAGACAGAAACTGAAATCATCAATCTGTTCCACAGCTCTTCTGACCCGCTCTGCCACCTCAAGGGCATCCTTGTCAGTTGTATTGGGCAGGATGATGACAAACTCCTCGCCACCATATCTGCCGATAACATCGTAATTCCTGATGTATTCCTGGAAGACGTTGGATATCTTTTTCAACACCTCATCGCCCACCTTATGTCCGAATTTGTCGTTCACCCTCTTAAAGTGGTCCAAATCCGCCATAATAACCGAAAGCGGCGCCTGCATACGGCTGCTCTTTTCAAATTCCTCTTCAAGCCTTCTGGTGTAATACCATCTTGTATAGAGCCCTGTTAACGGATCGAGGATGCTCGAGCGATAAGAGATGGCATTTCTGATGGCCATGGAGATAATCGGCTCCAGATTGTCGATGTATGTTGCAAAACGATCAAACTCTTCACTACTCATCATGAGTTTCGAATTTTCAACATAGAGCATCACCTTGTACGTCTCATCGATAAAGAACTCCACCTTGGCCTCAAAGGGCGTTCGGATGAAGCCCTGTTTCTTTTTCAACATCTTTTTGATCAGTTCTTCCTCTTCTTCATGACCTTCAGAGGCCATGGAAAGACTGCTTCTGTACATGATTTTGTTATTTCGCATAACCGCCATAACCAGCTTCCGAATCGGTATGAACGATGCAATCCAGTCCGTGAACTCCCTCAATATCTCCTCGGGATCGGCCGATGCGGTGATGGTCTTGGAGAAGTTGATAATCTCATGCAGGATGTCCGTTTCGTTAAACCGTCTGATCAACGTGTTCTCAAATTTACTCAACGTCTGTTCAGTCAGTTTGATGTCGCCTTTGCCCGAACGTAATGTGTTTGAGATCTCGTTGATCATATCCTCTAATGATTTTTCACCCTTTAAAAGCGATTGGTTGATCGTCTCTGCTGCAACCGTCATCTTCATCTTCTTGTACATATCGAGGGCGTTTCTGGCGAACTTCTTGACCTTTCTGTACTGTCCCAGCTCCCGGTAAAGGTATGCGAAGGCCTCATATGTGAGCGCAAGAGGCACTTTCATATGCGCCCGGAGATAGAAGAGATTCAGCGATTCCAGATACCGTTCAAACTCCTCGGGAAAGTGTTTTGCCAGTTTCTCCTTGAAAGCGACGGCAATCTCTTCTTTCCACAGATGATGACTCTCTTTGAAGAGGTCAAAGAGCTCTTTCATTCTTTCAGGATCATCCGTCCTGGCCAGTTCGATGACTTCGGAAAACCCGTATTCAGTTGCATAAGGCGCATCACTGTCGTATTCGGAGAGATCATGTCCTGCATTGTTCATCAGCTCAATCATGATTGTAAAACGCTTGACCTTGTTTTGCATCTCCATACTCCGAGCCAGCTCCAGCGCTCTGTTCAAATCTTCAGAGGCCTCCTCAAGCTGCTTGTTATACCCGTGAAAGAGCCCTTCGATCAGAAAAGAAAGTGCCAGGCTGTTCTTGTCGTTAAAGGCCCTGGCAATATCCCTCGCCCTTTCAATAAAATCGAACATGCTGCCGACATCGCCCGAGTAAAGGTAACTCAGGGCAAGGTTTAAAAGGGGTCTCAGTGCAAGCTGAGGGGTGCCGTATTTTTCTGAGTAATCGACGGCCTTTTTTAAAATGGGTTTTGAGTAATGCGGCCCATGCAAGTCCATCATACTGCCGGCTGTGTTGTATATCTTTGTGAGGAGGAAGCCGATCTCCATTTTATTGACTTTCTGCATATTCTGTTCACAATAGGCCACTGCTCTGTTCCAGTTCCCCTTGCGCCAATAATACTGGGCCATCAGGTCTTTGAACAGGATCTTCAAGTAGACGTATCGGCCGATATCCGACGGAATCAGATCGTACACCTTCTGTGTGAGATTGAAGGCCTTATCCAGTTTCCCGAGTTCAAAATAGGATGAGACCAGCACAAAAAAACTCTCAAAACGTGGCAGATCCCAGTTCTCAAAGTTGCTGTCCTCTCCATAAAAGCGATGGTATTCTTCAGGGATCTTCTCATGCTCCCCTTTTTCAAGCAGGTTCAACAGGTAGAGAAAGCGGTGTCTCCTTGATCTCTTAAAGGCATCGGCCACCCCGGGTTCCAACGTTGTATGTTTAACGAGATTGAGAAAAGAAGGCAACATCAGCATCTCCGGACTGATTTCGTCTTTTTCCAGAAGTTCATAAGCACTCTTGAAATATTTCTGTACCAGGCCCCAGCCCTGATTGTTTTTAAATGCCCTGCGGGCAGCCTCTATGTACATCCTTGCCGCAGCTCTTCTTTTGTCAATCTGCTTATAGTGCCAGGCTCGTCTTGAAAAATCCCTCGATTTGACTGAGAATTCTTTGTGAATACTCTTTTTTTCTTCCGGAGAAAGTCTCTCATAGGCCTTTTTCCATATATCGTTCAGCGCAAATCTGAAATTGTCCTTCTCTTTGATGATCAGACCCTGTCTCTGAAATTTGACCAGGATCTCATCACTTTTTATGTTGTCAAAGCCCGTCATTGCCACAAGCTGTTTAAACTCTTCACGGGTGAATTTAAGTGAAAGACACGCCACTGAAGACAAGAGGCCCCTTTCGTTTTCCGACAGATTCGCCAGGAGATTCTTGACATAAGAATCCAGTCCGGACAATGAATGGATGTCCCCTGAGAGTTTCCATCTTCCGTCGATGATCTCAAGTTTGCCCATCGAATTGATGATCCTGAGGAAATTAAAGATATAACCGGCGTATCCTCTGGTAATCTTGTAAATCCATTCAGCTTCTTTTGAGTAGTTTTTAATAAAGTTCTTGCCGAGCAGTATCCCCAGAAATCGCATGGACTGCTCTTTGTTGAATGGTTCAAGTCTGTATTTTCTGTTGAATCCAAAGGTGTGCTCCTCTTCTGTGGAGACACCGACAATAACAATCCTCGCCGGTATGATCATATCCTGAATATAATCCAGGAGCTTCATGTAACTGTCGTTGAGCAGTTCAAAATCATCGATGAGGATGGCTACGTTGTCCATGATGCCGATCAGTTTTCCCACTATTCTGGCGACCCGGTCGAGGTTATAGTCCTCCTTCAGGTTCCAGAGATAGTTGAAATCCTCGATATTAACACCGGCATATTCCGGATTTTCAGTCAGTTGAAGCAGTTCCTGGCTGAACTGGTTGATATCACTTGCCATGATGGTCTTCCAGCCGTTATTTCTCAGGTCCGTCTGGATAAGGTTCAGGAATGTTGATTTCCCGACTCTTGTATCTCCGTATATGAGATAGGAAGAGGTCTCTTCATTCTTAAGGTCGTTGAGGTAGGCGTTAAAATCCCGCAGTTCCCTGTCGCGCTCTACAATGTGCGACGATGAAAACTCCCGTTTGACAGCATCTTTGAGTGAACTGACATCGCCTTTCATACCGATCCTGTCCATGAAAAGACGTGAAAAATGCGTCGGTCTTTTACGGGGATCGCTGTCAGTCATATTGTCAAGGATCTCCCGGGTCTTCACCTTTTCCGCCCCGGGCAGGAGCTCTTCAAGAACCTTTCCAAGGACGTAGACATCAGATGTCGAATTTGGCCATCCCCCGTTCAGGATTTCAGGGGCGATGAACACATCATCCCGGTTTTTGATAAACTTCAGGGCCTCTTTGTTGAAATTGACCCATAAAGGGGGCATTATTCTCAGTTTATCGGATATCAATAATTCAGGTAATCCCCAGATACCAAACCCTTCACCGCTGATATGATGAAGCATCTCAAAGGTGTCGATGAGCTGCATGGCGATCTCAATTCTGTGAGCATTCTCAAGCAATGCATTTTTTAGATCCACCTCACCATGGTATGGAAACAAAAAGAGCGGTTCCTCGCTGTTAAAATCCATGTAATCCGGGAGGATAAATCGATTTTGAAGCTGATATAGAGATTTCAAACGTTGGCTGATCCGATCCTGAAAAGAACCGCAGGCAAAACTCTTCAACTGTTTAGACCGTTTATAGACCCCGCCGGCTTCTACAAGATACTCATCCCCTTCGTATCCCGTTCTGAGCAATTTTATAAATTGCACTTAAACACCCCCAAACACACAACACGAAATCTGAATTATTCCTTCTCCAAAATATCCATCAGCTGGTATTCAATCACTCTGTTACTGTTAAAATCATCCAAACCAAGGTAATAATCAACGGTTTCAACGAGAGATCTTAAAGGCACAAGTCCGATAATCTCAGAACCCAGAACGGGGACACCGTATCGTTTTGCCTCCATCTTCACGGCTTCAAAAGCTCTGTATATGCTCGTTCTCTTGAAATTTGTCAGATTCATGGAAACCTGAACAATCCCCTTTTCCTTCAGCTCCACTCCCATTGCCTTGATATACCGGTATCCGCCGTTTCTATGTCGGACCATCCTGGCGATTCTGTTGGCAATCTCAAGGTTGTCCGTTGCCAGGTTGACATTGTAGGCAATCAGGAATTCTCTGACCCCGACGGCAACAACCCCGGCACTCGGATGAATTGAATCCTGTGGTCCATAATCCGGTTTCCATTCATCATCTTTTATCTTGCCTGTAAATCCCTCGAATTCACCCTTCCTTATTGTTGCGAGGTTCTTTCTTCCAGGGGTGGAGGCCGATTTTTCGTATAAATAGACCGGAAGCCTCAGTTCATTACCGATTCTTTCGGCAAGCCTGTCCGCATATTCTTTGCACTCGCTCGTTTTAATGTTCTTTAAAGGGATAAGCGGAACAACATCGGCTGCGCCCATTCTCGGATGCTCTCCTGAATGATTTCTTAAATCAATCAGAGAAACTGCTTTTTTCACCATATCAAAGAGCGCATTGATGACCTGTTCCGGCTCTCCTACCAGTGTTACAACGGAACGATTGTGGTCTTTGTCCATGGACCAGTTGACGATCCAGACCTTCTCGTATTGACCGGCCTCCTCCACAATACTTTCGACAACCTCTCTTCTTCTTCCCTCACTGAAATTCGGTACAGATTCCACCCATTTCATCAGTTTATACCTCCTCTATAAGTTCACTCAACGAATATCCGCCCTTAAAAGTTAAAGCGGCTGCATTCGTTTTACCCGTTCGATCAATACTGCTTACCAACATCTATATCAACGGTAAGCGGAACACTCAGTTCACAGACACTTTCCATCTCTTCTTTGACGACTTTCTTGATCGCTTCGATCTCAGAATCGGGGACTTCCAAGACGATCTCATCGTGAATCTGCATCATCATAAACCCTTCAAAGGAATTTTCAAGGAGTTTTTCTCTCACCTTGATCATGGCCAGCTTCATGATATCAGCCGCTGTTCCCTGCACGGGAGAGTTGATGGCGATACGGTTCGCCTCCTGTTTGAGCCGGTTGTTACGCGCATCGATATACCGGACCGGACGAAGCCGGTTAAAAACCGTTCTCACTGCCTTTGTGTCCCGGGCAACCTTGACGATATTATCCATGT
Organism: uncultured Thermotogaceae bacterium; assembly: GCA_964631265.1. Classification (GTDB taxonomy): domain Bacteria; phylum Thermotogota; class Thermotogae; order MWEM01; family MWEM01; genus CAZVWW01. The sequence continues at coordinate 20,665 of CAZVWW010000016.1, read as the reverse complement.
ATTTCTTGACACAGGGATAGGCCTGAAAATAATTATCAATAAACTGCCTCGCTCTGTCTGCAGAGATATTCAACCTTCTGGCAAGACCATAGGGGGATATCCCGTAGATCAGGGAAAAATTGATCATCTTTCCGGTACTCCTCATCGGCTTATCGACATCGGCCATATCAACTGAAAATAGCTTCGATGCCGTGAATGAGTGAACATCCAACCCCTCTTCAAAGGCATGAATGAGATTGTTGTCCCGTGAGATATGAGCCATAAGTCTCAATTCGATCTGTGAGTAATCAGCACTGACAATACTCCAGCCGTCCTTCTGCGGCGTGATGGCATGTCTTATTTCACGACCTTCTTCCTCTTTTATGGGGAGGTTCTGCAGATTCGGTTCACTTGAACTCAATCTGCCCGTTGTCGTCCCAATCTGATTGAAATTGGAATGGATCCTCCCGGTTCTTTTGTCGATATATTCAGGTAGGGCATCGATATAGGTTGATTTCAGTTTTGCGTATTTTCGATATTCCAGCAGCAGCTGTGCAATTTCATAATCTTCAGCGAGCTTTTCGAGGACTTCCTTTCCGGTTTTGTAGTTCTTGCTCTTTGAGGTTCTTCCCTGTGAGGGCAGACCAAGCTTGTCAAAAAAGATCTCCCCTATCTGTATCGGTGAATTCAGATTGAAAGGCTCTCCGGCCATAGTATAAATCTTCTCTTTTATTGTATCAATCTTCTTACCAGTCTTCCCGGATAACTCCTCCAGATACACCTTGTTGAAATAAACCCCTCTGTTCTCCAGATCAATCAGGACCGGGATCAAGGGTAGCTCGATATCATGGAGCAGGGTTTCAAGCTTCTTTTCCTTCACTCTCTCAGAGAGGATTGAATACAGACGAAGAGTGAAATCGGCATCCTCACCGGAATAATGTGTTGCCTCTTCAACGGATACACTTGAGAAATCCCCGCCCTTTTGGTGTTTTTCCATGACCTCGCTGAATTTCATCATCTTGTGACCGAACTCCTCTTTAACAAGCAGGTCAAGTCCGTGTCTTCCTTTGTCGGGGTTGATCAGATAAGAGGCCAGCATTGTGTCATAATAGTTCGCCGGGATCGTATAACCGTTGTTCAACAAAACGGCGAAATCATATTTCAGATTGTGGCCGATAACTTGTTTGTTCTCGAGTCTTTCAAGAAGCCGTGTCACTGATTCGGGGGCGTTGTTTTGTGCGTTCTTGTGTCCCACTGGCAGATAATAGGCCTCTCCGGCTTTCCACGAGAGTGATATCCCAACCAGTTCGGCATATCTGACATTCAATGATGTGGTCTCAACGTCAAAGGCCAAAGTTTCCACGGATTTAAGACGCTCGAGCAGATCGTCAAGACTGATCCCGTCCTTTTCGCCGGTCTCCGCATCGGAAAGCACTGTCAGATAATCAACCGTCTCCTCATTTTCCTGAGCATCAGGCTCTTGCGCTTCAGACGCTTGAAAGAGGAGGTTCTGCGTACCATTATTGTTGGCTTCACGGTTTCTCTCGGCTTCCCATTCGTCGATAAGGGAGTCGAACTGGAATTTTCGGAAGAAACCGTATAAATCCTCCCGTTTGATCCCCGCATAGGCATAATTCCCGGGATCATTGTAGGTATCGGGGAGCTCGACATCGTATTTGAGCGTTATCAGCCTTTTGCTTAAGAAGGCCTCTTCTCTGGACTCTTCCAGTCTTTTTCTATTCGCCTTTGTGAGGTTATCCAGATTATCATAGATATTCTCAAGAGACTTGTATTCCCGAATCATATCCGTCGCCCGCTTTTTACCTATCCCCTTCACACCGGGAACATTATCGGATTTATCGCCGACCAGTGAGAGATAATCCAGCATCTTTTTTGGAGGGAACCCGTATTTTTCCTCAAACGCCTCCCGATCGTATTCCTTGAGCCGGGTAACCCCCCTTTCAGCCCGCAGGACCCTGACCTTATCATTAATCAGCTGAAAGAGGTCTTTATCACTGGTAACAACCTCAAACAGATCAATCCCGTCCTTAAACGCCTCTGTGAAGGTGGCTATGATATCATCCGCCTCATAATTCTCAATCGAGAGGACCTTGATGCCGAATGCGTTGACGAAATCGGATAGAAACTGCATCTGAAATTTCAGATCCTCAGGCATATCGGGTCTCTGAGCCTTATAATCGTTGTACATCTGCGTTCGGAATGTCTCCCGACCTTTATCCAGAATGAAGGCTATCTTATCATCCGCCTCTATCCTTTCGCGGAGGAGTTTTGTCAGCATTCTGGCCAAGCCGTAAAGGGCATTAACCGGCTCCCCCCTTGACGTGTTCAGATTCCTTATGGCAAAGAAAGCCCTGTAAACGAGGCCGGTTCCGTCTATAAGATAAAATTTCTTCAATCTCAGCCCACCTCTTCCTCTGTAACTGCAAGTCTTTTGTTTTCTATCTTATTTTGCATCATAGATTGAATATTCAATTGTGCGTTCTCCTCATCAATAATCACACAGGCGAGCTCTGCACTTTTAACAAACTTCTTCTTCCCGTGATTCCAATCTTTTTCAATCACATTCCGCCAGGTGCCTGTGTTGATATAGAACTTATTCTTTCCAGAATACGGCATAATGTAATTCTCAAATTTGTGTCTGTGGGCAAATATGACACCGTGAAGATTCTTATAGTCGATTTCAGGTTTCTCACAAAAACCAAAAAAGTCTCTTTCACTGAACGCGTATTTTGGATTATCCGGTGCCTTACAGAGTATCTTCTCCGCCTTCGTCTTCATATAATTCGTTCTTTTAAGCCCTCTGAGTTTTGATACGATACTGACAAAAAAACGGCCCAGTTTTATACCGTAATTTCCACTTATAAAGAATTTTGAAAAACGGTGAGCAAAGGGATAATTAGATTTCATCCATCGTCTGGCCTGGACGGTATTCAGCAGTTTTAACAGTTCCCCCATCCAGATCTCGACTAAATCGATGCTTAGATCATACGTTTTCATAATGTAACTGAACCAGTCAAAAATATCCACATTCGGCCGTACATCATCGTAATCGTGGTGGACATGTTCCGGCACATCCCCCTCGTACAAAATATCGCGAAAGTAGATCATCATATAGCGGGTAATATAATCCCCGATGGGCGGCACAATCCTGCCTGTCTTCTTATCTTTGCCAAACCGGTTGCCGGGATCAAAATTGTTGCCGTGATAGGCAAAAACACCCCACTCTTTATCATAGAAATACGGTGCAAAGGTTACATTCTCTCCATTTCCGATGAGTTCTTTGAACCGGTCCCGAAAACGCTTTTTCTTGAGAAAAAAATAGTCATGATTACCAATCAGATAGGTGAGTTTATGAATCCGACAGAATTTTTTCAACGCATTGAAAACCTTTTCATGATTGTTGAATATATGATCAATGACACAGGGGTCTATCTTTTCCATAAGGTCATCAAAGGGGATAAGTCCCAGATCTTTGACCATACGGCTTTCAATCAATTCAAGCCCGTCTCCGACGATGACCAGCTCAGTTTCTTTATCGGATTTTGTTATTTCCAGTAGAAGCCTCTCCAACTCATTGTCAAAAAGGAAATTGTCACAGAGAAACCCGTCTCCGATATGCATATCACTAATAAAAACTCTTCTCACTAAGAACCTCCTAAAGAACCTGGTGCTCCTATTTTGATAAAAAATTCACATGAATAAGAAAAACCCCAAATCCTCAACCGGGTTTTTCTTCATTACATTATACCAGATAATGGTTTTTGAAACACTCGAACTGAAAAAAAGAGTGATAATTCATCCTTCCAACGTTATGCTATAATTCGATAGAAAGCCTAAACAATTTCATTAAGCCTAAAACTTCCTGTTGGAGGCAATAAATGTTTTCCGAACTCCTCAAAAAAGAGATTGAACTACAGGTACACGCTTCACAAAGAGGGTTTGAAAGAGAGATCACAGAAAAAGAGGTCATCAACATCATTGATGACCCCCGAACGAAAGTGAAAATCCAGCCCAACGGGCGCATAAGATTTAAAAATGGCAAAATTACCGTTATTGGCGAGAATAAAGGAGATAAATTGCGAATCATTACAGTGTATTGAGCACTCTAACCTTCCAAAGGAGGCTGCATTATGAAAAAAGCGTTACTGCCGGTTCTTATCCTTCTCATCACAATCTGCTCGACAGGTTTTTCATCAACTTTAAGAGAGATCAGTTCGGATCTGGTCTCGCGTATCACCTTGGTGACCGGAATGTCGCAAAAAGATGCCAAAGAACAGATCTCAAAATACCAACCTGTCCGTTCCTTTCTCTATGACTCCGGTGAAAGCAAATTCTTTGTTCTGATGAAAAATGACAAATCTATGGAGATATTGAATGCCACAAATTTGGCGACAACAACCGGCACAGTTGAACCACTCAAGGCTGTACAGATGTATTTGAGTGTTCAGGAGGCACTCTTCTCAAAAACGACCATCACCACCCCCTATAACTCAAACAAGCTTCTCATGGAGGATCTGAGTTATGTTGACTACTTTTCATCAACCATAGAGGATATCATCGATTCCAATAACAAGTCATTCAAAAAAACGGCAAAACCCGGGACTGTGAATAAATTCCTGCAGTCCTTTCACGATCTAAAAGTCTGGTTCTACAATAATTTTGAGAATTACTTCACCGGTAAGGATCTCAACTACAAAAAATCTATTTATGAGGAAAGCCTTCAGAATCTTGGCAATACCGCCGAAAATTTTATCATCCGGGAGATCAAAAATGCTTATTCCCAGATCAACATCCTGGGCCTCTTGGAAGGCTATGCGTTGTATCAGGAAGAGCTGACAGCTCAATACAAACCGGATTATCAGGAGATCCCCTTTCACAATCTCATTGAGAACGATCTATCCGCTGCACTCAGGTTAAACCTCAACATTGCCTTCCTGGAGCATCTGACGGCGGGACTTAAAGATGAATTAAATCAGTTGAACCAATCCCTGTCCAAATCCTATGGCACGATAGAACTCAAGGCACTTGAAAAATTGCTGTTGAGAGAAACTCTCTTTGAGATTGTTGCCTATGATACGTTGAGACTGATTGAAGCAAAGGGCACACAAGATGCTAAAACGTATATTCTGAAGATGTTTTTAAACTACAAAACTGAAAACGGTTTGAAGGAGATAACCGGGACCCTTCAAGAGAACATCTTTAATTCCGTTGCTGCCTTGTCGGAAAAACAATCTGCATATGAAATCTTTAAGGCACTTAAAGCAACGATTACACAGAAAATAACCATACTTGAGGATACAGCAAACAACAAGATGAAGCTTGATTCTGCCCCGCTTATAAAACCCTTCAGATTAAAGAATCCAAGGGGTCATTTTGCAGTCGTTAAATCCAGTATAGGACTTGATTCCAAAGAAACCAGGTCATTCTCAAAAGAACTCCCGATCTTTTCAAGCAAGATCACAGAAGGCAATGCAATTGTATTGGTGGATTTTTTCTGGTTCGCCGCTGAGAACACGACAAAAACACTCCTTAAGACTTTTAAAGCCCTCATTCTGAACGGGTTTAACATCGGAAAACTTGAAGAGGAACTGAAGGTTGAAAATGTCGAGATCAGTGTTGAAGAATTCATCGAAATGGAGGCCTACCATGAACTGTACAGGATGAAGCCGACCGGCACCCGGAAACTCGACATCAAGGTTCAAAATTCAAATGTCGGTCTCCTCGCGCTTGATAACCTCTTCAGCGGAAATGTTCCCGAAAGTCTGCTCAAACAGATGGACAAGATGGGAACCTCGGAAAACTTTTCACTCGCAAGATACCCTATCGAATACTATTCGACAACAGAACAGATCAAATCAAGCGTCGCCAAAAAAGATAAGGCAATCCTCTTTGTTCACGGTAAACAGAATATCCCGTACATCAACGACCGTGATAAAATTGTTGAGCAGGTTCCATTCGTCTGGCGGGACATTGGAAGGATGGATGTTTGGAATCTCTTCTATCAAACGGTCAATAAAAACCCCGGACGTTTCGGCGATTATGACTTCTACGAATTCGTCTACGACACGTCGGTCGAAGGGGCTAAGGGATATGGCGAAACACTGGCCGGGATTGCAGCGCAAAACCACATCTTCGACCGGTACAACGAAATCACAATGATTGCATCCAGCATGGGCGGGCTGGTCTCCAGACATGCACTTAACACTGAGGTGAACAATCAGTATCTTGGCGATAAGATAAAACGTCTTATCACCCTGGACACACCCCATCTGGGAACAATCGCCCAGAATTTCATACTCACGATCAATGCGCATTTATTCGATAATCTGTCGAAGATCAAAGACAATCCACCGCAACTCGACCTGACGGTTTGGAAGTTCATCATGTCATTTGTCAATGGCACAGAATCTGAAAAATCCGGAGAACTACTGATCTATTTTGCCCAGAAGCATCCCGAGCTGGTCGGTAAACTCTTTACCGAGATGCTCAGATTCCTCGATCCCTTTCCGGGTGGGCTCTGCATGAACTATGCTCCCGACGAATTTACAAGGGCGCTCGGTATCTATCTGTATTCACAGACGGGGAGCGACCATCTTGAGGACATATTTGTCAAGGATCCGCCGACGAATGAGTTGAATAAAAACGATCGTTACACCGACAAGCTCTATCTCGTCTCATCCGAGCTGACAAAAGATTCAACGGATATCACACAGGGGCTTTCGGTCACCTACAATCTGATGAAAAAGATCGGCGAGGTATTGTCGAACCAGACGATGGAAAACCAGTCAAGACACGGCAGAAACGACGGGGTGGTCAACCTGTACAGCCAGCAGATGTGGGGGATTGACAAGGGACAAACAAGACATCACTTCACTAATCATGATCATCTGGCCGTTCCAAGAAGCGGTGAGGTCGTCAACTTTGTAATAGAAGAGATCATCTTAAAAAAACAACAATGAAGGAGGAGCCCGATGACAGAACCGGCAAAAACAATTGAACGATTACTGGCTTACGCAGTGAATAAGGAGCTGATAGACGAACTCGATGTAATCTTTGTGAGAAACCGGCTACTCAACCTGCTACAGTTAAACAAACCGTCAGATATCGATTACACAGCTTACTTAAACGAGGAGAGACCGAATGCTGTTGAGATCATTCAACAACTCCTTGATTATACCGTGGAAGAGGGACTGATCGATGATACGGTGACCAGCCGCGATCTCTTCGACACAAAGATTATGGGCCTGATCACCCCGATGCCGTCAACAATTGCCGAGAAGTTCAACAAAAAGAGCCGGGAATCCGGTATAGAAAGCGCCACCAATTATTTCTACACCCTGTGCAAAGATGTCAATTACATCCGTACAGAACGGATCGCCAAAAACAAACAATGGACATACAGCTCCCGATACGGGAATATCGAGATAACCATTAACCTCTCAAAACCGGAAAAAGACCCGCTTGAACTCAAGAAGGCCCTCAACACGCCTTCAGCGGAATATCCTAAATGCAAGCTCTGTATTGAAAACATGGGGTATGAAGGCAGGCTTAATTTTCCCGCAAGACAGAACCACCGGCTGATCCCTTTGAAACTCCTTGAAACAGAAAACAGCCATGGAGAGAACTGGTATTTTCAATATTCTCCCTATGTTTACTACAACGAACACTGTATCGTGATATTCGAAAAACACAAACCGATGAATATCTGCCGGCAGACCTTTGAACGACTCCTGGAGTTCCTCGGGAAATTCCCCCATTACTTTATCGGTTCCAACACCGATCTGCCGATAGTTGGCGGGTCGATTCTTGAGCATGAGCACTATCAGGGCGGGCGGTATGAGATGCCCATGGTTGATGCGGCGATCGAAGATTATTACACCCATCCGGATTTTGAAGATGCAGCGATCGAAACCGGTATCCTTAACTGGCCGTTGTCGGGTATCCGGTTGCGTTCGAAAAACAGCTCTGCCATCGTCGAGATGGCTGACCGAATACTGAAGACCTGGAGAGCGTACAGTGATGAAACGGTTGGTATTCTCAACGAAAGCGAGTCGGACGGCACCATATATCAGCACAATACGGTCACCCCCATCAGCAGAAAAAAGGAGGACGGTACTTTTGAGATGGATATCGTCCTGAGGAACAACCGTACTTCCGAAACGTATCCCATGGGGATCTTTCATCCCCACCCGCAATATCATCATATCAAGAAGGAGAACATCGGCCTGATCGAAGTCATGGGACTGGCGATCCTCCCGGGAAGGCTGGAAAGAGAGCTCGAGCAGATCGTGGAATATCTGACGGGAAAGAACAGGGGCGATCCTTTAGCCATCGGTAATGAAAACGAGCTTTACAAACACCGGAAATGGATTCGGGAGATGCTCGATGAAAGCGGCATCATGGATGAAAACGAGGCTTTTGAATTTGTCAAGGATGAGATCGGCAAGCGGTTCACCCGAGTACTTGAAAATGCCGGGGTTTATAAGAAAGATGAAAAAGGCAGATCAGCCTTCCACAAGTTTATGAGGGAGTGTGGCTTTGAACTGAAATAGAAAGGACACTGATATGCAAAGAAGTTCATTTGAAAAAAGAAAAGTAATCATTGCCGTATTGTTCGGTGTGGCAGGCTTTTTCTTAAATTTGCTGCCACTCGATATCCACGTGGGGGGGATTCAGTACAGCATACTCATCGGACTCTTCCCCGCCTTATTAATCACACAGGTCTGGGGGTTGAAATACGGTCTTATAGCAGCTCTGTCGGGCAGTACACAAACCATGTGGTTCAAATGGCTCGGGGATGGTTATGGCATATTCTACGCCGTTCCTGTTTTTACCTTCTGGATAGTCTGGCACGGTATATGGGCGGATAAACGGGCAAAAACCGAAAACCCGCCGTTTTATTACAGCAAGTACTTCCAGGAGATTGTCATCCGTTTCATCATCGAGCTGGGGTTCTGGACAATCTTTCCACTGCTGGTTTCAAAAAACCCGCCCGCGTGGAATCCCGCAGCGGTTGAAACGGTAACGGACAAATTTCTCTTCTCAATCGCCGTTAAACACACCGCCAATGCCTACATCATGTTGATGGTGATAGACTGCATCACATCCCTCAAGCGCGTCAGAAAATTCTTCGGTTTAAAGGCAAACAACGGCCGGCCAAGGGCGGTCTTCCTCTTCGTCCTGCTCTGGACCGTCATCTTCTGGTTTTCCGATGCTGTTATCCACGATCTGTTCTTCGATCAGATCAAATCATTTTACAACACCGTGGATTCACTTCCCTTTATGGCCATCATGTTCACCGACTATCCGATATCGAATTTTCTGTTGCGGCTGGTTTTCTTCGGGTTCTCTTTTTATGGGGCGGTTCTCATATCCGGTTTTTACAAACGGCAACGAGAGAGGGAGAAAAAATACAAGAGCCTCTTTGAGCACTCAAACGACATTATCCTCCTCTTCAAATCTGACGGCTGTGTTGTTGAACTGAACGAAACCGGACTCACACTCTTCAAACCGTTAAAAAAAGAAAAAAAGCAGATGTGGATCAGTGACTTGATCCCGGAAAAACAATTCAGCGAGTTCAGTAAACTGCTGTCACAAAGAGAAGAGTTCCGATTGATGACGGAGATCACCGTCAGAAAGCAAACGTATAAGTTCGACTGGATGGTATCGTGTATCGACAGGAATAAAGCGCTGTGGCAGGGTGTTGTAAGAGATATAACCGAGATGTCTTTTTTGCAGGAGAACCTTCGGGCTCTTAACCAGGAACTGAATGCGAGTTATGAGGAGCTGGAGGCCTCCTATGAGGAATTGGAGACCAACAACGAGCTGATGGAGCAGAGGAACGCCTCGCTGAAAAAGATGCAGGATGAGCTGAAAATTGCCTATAGAAAGTTGAATGAAACCAAGAATAATTATAAGAGCCTCTACAAAGAGTCCGAATCCATCATCGATTCAGTGCCGGAATTTATCCTGAAAATTGATTCAGACTACAACATTTTATGGGCCAACAAGGCCTTTACCGATGAATACAGCAACGATGTAATCGGCCGTAAATCCTATGAGATCTTTGCAAAGAGAAAGACCCCCTGCGATGTTTGCAAACTTACCGAAAGTCTTCAGAAGAATGAAACAATGGAATTTGAAAATAAAATCGATGAGAACCATTATTTCCTTGAAATCTGTATCCCTGATAATACAGGGGGGGAGGCTGTTTTACTGGTTCGGGACATCGTGAAGGAAAAAATGCGCGAAAAGCATCTCGTTGAGGCAAAAGAAGCGCAGGAAGAGGCCAACAGAGTGAAGGACAACTTCCTCGCCAACATCAGTCATGAGTTGAGAACACCGATGAACGGCATTATCCTTTCCACACAACTCATACAGGAAGAATGTGAATGTGGTCAGCAGATCAACGAGTATCTAAAAATGATTGAAGACTCTTCCAACCGTTTGATGAGAACGATCAACGCCATCCTTGATATCAACCGGTTGCAAAAAAGTCCTTCACCCATCAACCCGGAGACCTTTTCGATCACTTCGTTCACCAACAAACTCATGAACGACCTCAAATCTTTTGCCGATGAGAAGAAGATCGTATTTGAAAGCGCAATCGATGAGTCAGTACCCGATACCATTGAAACGGACCGTGAAAAGCTCTATCAGATCCTGTCCAATATCACCTACAACGCCATTAAGTTCACAGAGAAGGGAAACGTGAGATTTGAGATAAGAAGACTCAGTGACGATTCAAAAAAACACAACCCGGTTTTACAATTCATCATCTCGGATACCGGAATCGGTATCCCCGAAAAAAAACAGGAGGCTATCTTTAAGAAGTTCACCCAGGTGGACAATTCGCTGACCAGAAAATACGAGGGATCGGGTCTGGGCCTTTCAATATCCAAATCTCTGGCCGATATGCTGGGTGCCAGACTTTTCTTTGAAAGTACAACCGAAGAGCAAGCAGCGGCGGACAGGAATAACAAGAGCGGCACCAGGTTTTATCTGGAGTTGATGATCAAGGCACCGGACTGAGAGTCTGTTATGATATAATAATCGTCGAAAAGTATCCGTATCAGGAGAACCGAAGAATAATGGTCCGCTAAAAGACACAAATTTGCAAAAATCCAAACGCTGGGAAAGGAGAACTAAAAAATGGATAAACATGTTAAAGAAGCAAAGAAACAGATGAAAAAAACGGTTGAATCAATCGAGAACGATCTGAAGCACATTCGAACCGGCAGACCCAGCCCGGCACTCTTAGACGATATCCGGGTGGATTATTACGGTACACCCACTCAGATTTCACAGCTGGCGGGAATCTCAGTTGTTGAGCGCTCCCTGATGATAAAACCCTGGGATAAGAATGTCATGAAAGATGTCGAAAAGAGCATCCTCGCTTCCAATCTCGGCTTGAACCCCATCAACGACGGAACCAACATCCGGCTCAATTTCCCCGCCCCCACCGGTGAGGAGAAGAAAAAACTCGCCAGAAGAGCGCATGAAATCACAGAGGGCGGCAAGGTCTCCGTGAGAAATATCAGACGGGATATCCTGAAAGAAATCAAGAAAGAGGAGAACGAGGGGAATATTCCCGAAGATGAGGCCCACAAACTGGAAGATAAGATCCAGGAACTGACCGACGAACATGTCAGTGAAATGGACAGGCTCTATAAAGAAAAAGAAGAAGAAATAATGGAGGTCTGATGCCTCTTCAGGATGAATTTAAGGGGTTGAAAATCCCCGATCATGTTGCCATTATAATGGACGGAAATGGCCGCTGGGCAGAGGATAAAGGGCTTGAAAGGTCGGAAGGCCATGCAAAAGGGGCTGAGGTGGCCGAAAACACAGTCCGCTTGTGTGAAAAACTCGATATAAACTATATCACTCTCTTCGCCTTTTCAACTGAGAACTGGAAGCGGCCCGGCGAAGAGGTACAATTTCTCTTCAAAACACTCGTTTATTATCTTGAAAACAGATCACCCGAGATGATCGAAAAAGGGGTCAGGATTCGTTTTGCGGGACATATTGAATCCCTGCCCGGAGAGGCCTATGACGTTTCAAAGAGGATAGAAGAACGCTCAAAAGAATGTGACAAGATACAGATGATACTGGCCATCAATTACGGGGGACGTCAGGAGATCTGGGACACCTTCGTCAAGATGTATCAGGATTACAGGCGGCAGGGCATTGAGGCTGAACAACTGGCGGATTATGCTCCGGAAAGTCTCAGAAAATACCTGTATCTCCCGGATGTACCGGACCCCGACCTGCTGATTAGGACGTCAGGAGAACAGCGCTTGAGTAATTTTCTGCTCTGGCAGCTCGCCTATACGGAGTTCGTGTTTACACAAACCCACTGGCCGGATTTCGATAAAGAGACATTCAGAGAGATACTGAAAGATTATTCAATGCGCGACAGGCGCTTTGGCGGGGTTGATTCGATTGGCGCCGAATAAAAGCGAACTCATGAATCGATGGAAATACGGATTCATCTTTGGGACGGGATCTGTATTGCTTTTTTACAATTACTGGACATTGGTCCTGCTCGGTATCCTGGCCAGCTCGGCTGCGGGCAGCGAGTATGTCAAACTCGTCGTTAAAGAGGGGACCGGAAGAACGGAGCGCTATCTGTTAACAGCCATGATGCCGATTTTCATCCTGTTAAGCGGCTTTGCTATCCGGATGAACAGAATGGATCTCCTCTTTTTGTTCTATGCCATCATGATCCCGGTACTTGGCGGGTTGGGCGTTCTGCTCTATCAGGATTTTCCAAGGATTAAGGGCCACATGACTGAGAGCATTTTCGGTATCCTTTACATCTCACTCGCTCTCTCAGCCTGTCTTTACATCTATCAGCACTTCGGATGGATATATGCCCTTTTTTCAGTCACATCCCCCTGGTTGTTTGATTCATTTGCATTCTTTGTGGGAATAAGATTTGGTAAGCATAAGCTCATGCCGAAGATCAGCCCTAAAAAAACGGTTGAAGGATTTATCGGAGGACTTGTGTTCACATTTTTGGGTCTCTTCATCCTGACCCATTTTATGAACTGGCTTTCCCCCATTGTCAGTTTTTTTGGTGAAAAAGGCGGCATCGAGCTTACGTTATTTGAATTGTTTTTACTCACGTTGTTCATAAGCTGGGGCTCAACGCTTGGAGATCTCTTTGAATCGGCATTGAAAAGGGCTCACGCCAAAAAGGATGCCGGGGATATCATGCCGGGGCACGGCGGATTACTCGACAGAATCGATTCGCTGGTTTTTGTGGCACCGCTCTTTTTATTCGTTTTGAAAATCTTTCATTAACCGATAAAACAACGTTTAAACATTATCACGCTTGGAGGAATGGACTTGAAATATATGACCGGAGGAGAAATCAGGGAAAGTTTTCTAACATTTTATGAAAAGAAAGGACACAAAAGGCTTGAAAGTGCCTCGCTGGTGCCGAATGATCCTCAGCTTCTTTTTACAGTTGCCGGTATGGTGCCGTTCAAACCGATATTCTGGGGAAAGGTGAAACCCACTTATGCCACGGTGGTTTCATGTCAGAAATGCGTTCGAACGAATGATATTGAGGAAGTCGGTAAGACACCACGCCATCATACGTTCTTTGAGATGCTTGGCAATTTCTCATTCGGTGATTATTTCAAAGAAGGGGCCATTGATTACGCCTGGGAATATGTCACGAAAACCCTCGAGCTTCCCGAAGAGAAGCTCTGTGTCTCTGTATACAAAGACGACGATGAGGCCTATGACATCTGGAAAGAGAGAATAGGTATCCCCGGGGATAAGATCTATAGACTTGACAAGGATGAGAATTACTGGGGCCCGGCGGGACCAACCGGACCGTGTGGTCCATGTTCAGAGATCTTCTACGACAGAGGTCCGCAGAAAGGTTGCAGCGACCCACAAAACTGTGATCCATCGTGCGAATGCGGACGATTTCTCGAATTTTACAACCTTGTCTTCACAGAGTACAATTACAACGAGGATGGCACCTACACCCCGCTTGCACGAAAGAACATCGATACCGGACTCGGACTCGAGAGGATTGCCTCAGTCATGCAGGGGGTTGCGTCAAATTTTGAAACAGATCTCTTCAAACCCATCATTGCCAAAACAGAGGAGATTACTGCCATCAAAGCGGATGATTCCGAAGAGGCGGTTACAGCGCTCCGGGTCATATCCGATCACACGAGAAGCGCGGTCTTCATGATTGCAGACGGTATCCTCCCCTCAAACGAGGGAAGAGGGTATGTCCTGAAAAGATTGATCAGAAGGGCCCTCCGATTCGGCTGGCTCCACGGCATGCGCAATCCTTTTCTCAACAAACTCGTTCCCGTGGTGGTGGAAAAGATGGGCGATCATTACCGGGAATTGTCTGAGAAATCCGGGATCATCACAAAGGTCCTCCTCGAAGAGGAAAAGCGTTTCATCCGGACGATGCAGCAGGGGCTTGAGATGCTGGATGATCTGATGAAAGACCGGGAAAAGATCTCAGGCGAGGAGGCTTTCAAACTCTACGACACTTATGGATTCCCCGTTGAAGTGACACAGGAGATTGCAGAAGAAAAAGGCGTTGAGGTCGATATAGAGAGCTATCAACAGTACATGGCCATGCAGAAGGAGCAATCGAGAGAGGCACGGGGTAACAAAGAGTACAAGGGCGTTAAAAAAGTCTATGAACAGCTCAACCCGGACGAGATCCGTGATATACAGTTCATCGGGTATCAGAGACTTGAAACAAAGACCGAGGTCCTCTTCTTAATCCGGGATGATAAACTCGTGGAACACCTTGAAGCGGGGCAAACGGGCGATGTAGTACTGAAAGAGACCCCCTTCTACGATGAAAAAGGCGGGCAGGTATCCGATGTCGGAAAGGCATTTTCGGACAGCTTTTCTGCCACCGTTGAGGATGTCTTCAATCCCTACAACCAGGTCATCGTACATCGAATGAGGATAGAGAGCGGCAGCATCAACAAAGGGGATACCATAACCCTGCAAGTTGACCCTTCCAAGAGGATGGCAACCGCGAGAAACCACAGCGCCACCCATCTGCTTCACGCTGCGCTCAAAGAAGTGCTCGGCAGTCACATCAAACAGGCAGGCTCTCTCGTGGCCCCCGGAAGATTGAGATTTGATTTCTCCCACTTCAAATCCGTGACAACTGATGAACTCTCCCGGGTGGAAGACAAGGTCAACGAAAAGATCATGGATGCCTTGACTGTAACAACGGAGATCATGGGTCTTGAAGAGGCCAGGAAAAAGGGTGTAACGGCGCTCTTCGATGAAAAGTATTCCCAAGAGGTCCGGGTTGTCAGAATGGGCGATTACAGCGCTGAACTCTGCGGCGGCACACACGTTCAAAACACCGGCCAGATAGGACCGTTTAAGATCACCGGCGAGTCCGGTATTTCCTCCGGTGTGAGGCGAATCGAGGCAAGCACAGGGTGGAACACCTTGAATATCCTTGAGAGACATGAAGAAACAATTGACCGGATATCAAAGACACTCTCTACAGAGCCGACACAGGTGCTTGAAAGTGTTGAGAAACTCTCTGATGACTATAAGAAAATGAGCCGGAAGGCCAAAGAGCTCGAGGAGAAACTCAGCCACCAGAACATAAAGGATGTTATCCAAAACAGGATAAAAGAGGTCGACGGTATCAAATACCTCGCCATCGTCAACGAGAATATGAACAACAACGTCCTGAGAACCGTTGCGGATAACGCCATGGACAAGTTCGGCAGCGGTTTGATCGTCATCTTCAACAAGATGGATGAGAAGGTCATCATTGTGGTCAAGGTAAGCAAAGACCTTGCCGGTAAACGGCTGCATGCGGGTAAAATCGCGAAGAAACTCGCCGGAATACTCGGCGGCGGTGGCGGTGGAAGACCCGACTTCGCACAGGCCGGCGGAAAAAACAGAGAGAAGGTTGAAGAGGCCGAAAGGGCCATCCCCGAAATCATTAAAAATGGATAGAAAGATTACTATTATAACCGGTGAGAGGGGTGTGGGTAAAACCACATCCCTTCATTATTGGTTGTCCGAATATGAAAAGAGAGGGAGGCGTTTTTCCGGTTTCAGAACATGCTTCGACCACGAGAAAAGATACCTCACGATCACCGGTATAGGGGATATGACAATAAAGGCCCGGATGGCCGAAAAGCTCCCTGAAAAGTCCGTATTAGTCCCTGACCTTGCTGTTATGGATCAAACCGGGCAGGAACTAAAGCGGTTGGACTGGCAAAATCAAGGCTTCATGGCAGATGAGATCGGGTTTCTTGAAACACTGTCGCTTAAGATGCAGGAGGGGATTCTATACGCGTTGAGAAAGGCCCGTTTTTCGATCATCACGCTGAGACTGGGCGATTATCCCTTTCACCGGCGAATAAAGATTCTGAAAGGGACGAGAGTCATCCGTTTGCGGGAATCCGACCGAAAACAACTAATGATATAATGAAAAACGAGAGCGTCTATCAGTCATCCGGTTAAAAAGAGAGCGGATGCAAGCCAATTTGAATACTTCAGCGATGGGGGAATCGAGATGAATCAAAAAAGCAGAAAAGTGGTTATCGTCACAACCGGCGGTACAATAGCGATGAGAAAAGACCGTGAGGGTGTCGTTCCCTCCGATGAGGGGAACGAGCAGATAGCGGACCTGTCCGGGCTGGAGAGATTTGCGGACGTGGGAACCGTTGAATTTTGCAATCTACCCAGCCCTCATATGTCACCGGATAAGATGTTCGACCTCTCGAAACTGGTTCAGAAGCTGATAAAAAAAGAGGAAATAAACGGGGTGGTTGTGACGCATGGAACAGACACCCTGGAAGAGAGCGCCTACATGCTGGATATCACCGTTAAATCAAAGAAACCGGTTGTCATAACCGCGGCCATGAGAAACATCAACGAACTCGGAACGGACGGGCCGAGAAACATCTTTTCATCCGTGGAAGTCGCCGCCTCGAAATACTCATGGGACAACGGAACGGTTGTTTGTCTGAACGATGAGATACACGCCGCCCGGGAAGTCACCAAGACCTACACCAGCAACGTGGCAACGTTTGAATCCCCAGGGTTCGGGCCTCTTGGGATTGTCGACGAGGACGGGGTCTTCTTTTTCAGGAAATCCCTGCGGCGAAAGACCTTTGATACCGATCGGATTGAATCAAAGGTCGTTCTGATCAAAACCTATCCCGGTGACGACGGCGAACTGATCGATCATGTCATTGACCGGGGGGCAAAGGGTATCGTCCTCGAGGGGTTCGGAAGAGGCAATGTCCCTCCCGCACTTGAAATGCCCATCAAAAAAGGGGCAGAAAAGAATATCCCGATTGTCCTGGTATCGAGATGTTATAAGGGAAGAGTCCTTGATATCTATGCTTATCCCGGAGGAGGGGCTTCTTTGAAAAAGCTCGGGGTTATACTCGGACATGAGCAGAGCGGACAGAAGGCAAGAATCAAACTGATGGTGATGCTTGGAGCAGGGAAAGGTCTCGAGGAAATTCGAAGAGAATTTGAAATATCCACGTATGAACCTGATTCCAGAGCTTTTTAAGGAGGCACTATAATGAAAAGATTACTGTTGTTCTCAATCCTGTCCCTATGGCTTATCACTTCGCCGGCCTTTTCATATACCATCCAGGAAGTCCTGGCCGGTGTTGAGAAAACGACCTTTGAGGAGTATTCAATCCCCTATTTTCAATGGTTTAACGGGGTCTCAGGTGAAATCAGAGCCGGCTATGACCCGTTCGCAGAAAAAGGAGTGATTGGGGCCGGCATCAACATGGAGATGTTTGAGAAGCTCGATCTCCACACCGATTTTTCAATGGCGTCGGACTTTGCCACGGATACGAGTTTCAGATTCTCATTAGGCATGACATACGATTTTTTAGAGACGGGGGAATCGGAAAAACGGTATCAGGAGGCTCAGCGCGAGGCTTTAAGAAGGAAGCTTGAGGTAACAGAACTCTTCTTCTCCTATTTGAAGAAAAAGGTGATGATGGCGCAAACAAACGATCCCCTTCAAACCACACTGAACCGGCTTGAACAGGTTGAAATGGCCTATATAACCTCAAAGATAGAAGCCCTCTCGTCCATTTCCGGTGAGCCTCAGATCAGCGGCCTTTCAGACTACGCACCTGAAAAGATTGAAAACGATGTTGTCGAGCTGGCTGTGCGCATGTATCTGAACACCTTTGATAAAACCGGGGAAACAAACGATTCATTTTACGCGCTCTTCAGCACGGATTACAACACCTTTTTGCAGGGGGTGACTGCCGGCGCGGGAGGCAGCCTCTCTTTCGAAGAGCCTGTCTCACAAGGGGTCGAAAACAAGCTTGATGAGATAGAGATCAGAAGAGATAAACTCTACCATAACGTCCTCTGTGAGGAATTGCCAAAACTCAGAACCGAATACGAAGCCCTTGAAAAGGAGATCAACGAATCGACGGCCGCCCGGGTTCAGGGCAAACTCACCGATGATGATATCAGGACAATGAAGGAAAGATTAAAGAGACTTGAGAATCAGTACATCGAACTCTCACTTGAAGCGGTTAAGATTGAGACGCTTTTCAACATACTACTCGGTGAAAACTGACAGAGAGGGATCCGTTTGATAGAATACCTTATCGGAGACAACGAATTTCAAAAATACCAGTATGTTAAACAACAGGCTTCAAAGCGGAAGATCGAGTTAAGAACATTTGATACAAAATCCTGGAAAAACTTTGAAGAATACCTGCCCAACATGCTCTCAAAGACGCTCTTTTCCGAGAAACACATGGTCTTCTGTGATTTCAAGTCCGGTTTGTCCAAGAAAAGAAGAGAATACTTAAAGGAGCGTCTCGAACTGATCAAAGACTCGGATGAGAATTTTCTTTTCCTGAGTATGTCGAGACCTCTGGAGAGAAAGGCAAAGAAAAGAGCATTCAAACTCCCCAAACCCTGGAAAGACGATGAATGGATGCAATTAGTCATCGGTATGGCCCGGGATAAGGGGGTGAAGCTGAGCCATGAGAAACTGAAAAGGCTGCTCTATGAGACGGACAAGGATCTCTGGAAGATCAACAGTGAGCTTGAAAAATTCACGGCAGTTAAGCATCCGGATGAGGCCTTCGACTCGCTCTTCTACTCCTACTCCAGGAAACAGCTGAGAGAATTCTGCTACACCTTTTGCGACAGAACAAGCCTGCGAGCTGCCGATGATTTTGACAGGGTGCTGAGAGAGTATCAGCCTCAACAGATCATCTTTTTTCTTCAGAAAACCTATCTCGACCTCTACAAACTGATGTTCATCGCTCCAAGGAAAGAACGTTTCAACTTCAACGAGTTGAGAGAGCTTTCCGGAAAATCCAAACTAAGCATACCGGTTCTCTCAGCCCTGACAGGCTTTACGTTCAAAAATGAGCCCCCGAGACGCTCTCTGCTGATGCTTTATTCGGAAAAGGAGATGGAAGCCTTTCTCGAACAACTCCTCATGATAGAGCGGGGTTTTAAAACGGGAAGACAGGATTTCAGAACCGGTTTTTTAGCATTCTTCAACAGCACGAGAAGGGGGTAGGGTATGAAAAAGCGTCTGTTCAGAAAAAAGGAAAAAGGCATCAATCCCCTTTTCATGATATCCGGGGTCGTTCTCATATACCTGGCATCGGGCTGGGACTGGATCTTCGGGGATATCGTCGCCTTTACACCGGGTGTCGTTTTACTCCTCGTTCTGCTCGCTCATTCTTCGATGCCATCAGCATTCCTTTTTTCCGCTGCTTTCGCCTTATTCTGGGCCGTCTTTAATCCCGTTTATATCCTCGCTTCACCGGTCCTTTTTACACTCTATTCTCTGATGGCGCTGCTTTTTTACAAACTCGATGCTTATAAATGGATCCTCTTCTTACTCTTCCTGACCGCCGAGTACATCACCTGCGTCTATTTCTATGCCAACTCGGATTTCTTCTCGATGCATCTGCTCCAACCCGCCATCATCCTGATTATCGCACTTCATCTCCGGAAACTCAGTAAAGGGTGATCCGCTTGCAAAAAGATTATATAAACAATCTCGTATGATATAATATCTGTAATCAGCAGTTATGTAATATTCAGACAGATCGAAAACTTTTTGGAGGTGTTTTTATGAATAAGTTCTTTGCTTTTCTGATCGTCGTCACTCTCTTGATCTTTGCAGCAGGATGTACCCCCACTCCGGTTCCCGAGCCACCTGAACCACCAACCCCACCGAGTCCAAACTGGAACAGGGAATATACCGTGGCTTTGGATAATGTGAATACCGGCACCATGCGGCTGGATGCTGAAGACCTGGGCTTTAGCGAGGACATAATGGCCTTGAAGATTGACGTTGACGGAGTCGCCAATGCAACTTTTATATCCGGCACAAGCGAGGATTTTGACAGCTCTTATGGCGACGGTTATTATCTTGTAACAGCGACCAATACCAGTAATGACACTATTATGTTAAAGGCAGTGACTAGTGTTTCTTTCAACACCCACACAATAAACGGAACACTCACTTATAATGAAATCACTTATACCCTTGAGGGGACAAAGACGTACGACTAAAAACTAAAGCTTCTTGAAAAATTGCCCGAAAAATCATCCATGAAGTTCCCGGTACAAAACCAGAGGGACAGGTCCCGTGATTACGAATTCATAATCA
>CAZVWW010000015.1:0-31976 GCA_964631265.1 uncultured Thermotogaceae bacterium | reverse complement strand
TTGATGATCCAGGGCACATTTGCAAATGTCTCGACGTTGTTGACGACAGTGGGTTTGGCATAAAGACCTTCAACAGGCGGATAGGGGGGTTTCAATCTGGGGCGTCCCGGTTTTCCCTCGATGGACTCGATGAGTGCTGTCTCCTCCCCGCAGATATAGGCACCGGCCCCAAGTCTGACTGAGAGGTCGAAAGAGAAGTCTGTTCCAAACACATTCTGACCCAGCAGGCCCATCTCATAGGCGTCCTCTATCGCTTTGCGGATATTCTCAATCGATCCGTAATATTCACCCCGGATATAGATATAACCCTTGCTGGCACCGGTTGCATAACCGGCCAGTTCCATGGCTTCAATGACTGAATGGGGATCGCCCTCCATAATCAATCTGTCCTTGAATGTTCCAGGCTCCCCTTCATCCGCATTACAGACAACATACTTCTGTGAGTTTTCGGCCTTTGCCGTGAATTCCCATTTCATACCCGTCGGGAATCCTGCGCCGCCTCTCCCGCGAAGTCCGCTCTTTTTGATCTCTTCAATGATCTCTTTTGGCTTCATTTCCTTGAGGGCCCTGGCCAAAGCCATGTAACCATCTCTTGCAATATATTCTTCAATCAGGTGCGGATCTATCACACCGGTGTTTCTCAGGACAATGCGCTGCTCTTTGTTGACCTTTTCTGAAGGATGTATCTTCTCTTTGACCAGTTTTTCATCGATGAGGAGATCCTTGACAATTCTCCCCTTTAAAAGATGCTCGGCCACAATCTTCTCGACGTCATCTTTGTCTTTGACTTCATAGAAGACTTCGTCGGGATAGATGGCGATGACAACTCCGTCTCTGTATACCCCGAGACTTCCGGTTTCAAGGACTTCCACCATATCCGTAAGGCTGAAATTGTCAACACATTCATCCAGATATTTTTTGAAATACTTTGCACCCCGGAGAGCACTACTTGAATCGACCGATACCAATACTGTCTGCGTCTTCATCTAAGAACCACTCTCCTCGTTACGAATTTTATTGATGATGTCAATAACCTTCTCCTCTGTCAGATTGCCGTAGAATTCCTCGTTGATCATGATCACAGGAGAAACCCCACACAACCCCAGACAACCTGTTTTTTCAAGGGTGAACAGACCGTCTTCCGTGGTCTGGTTAAAATCGACTTTCAATTCTTTTTTCAGAGCTGCCAGGATATCCCTTCCGCCCGTTACATGGCACGGAAGACTGTTGCAAACCCTGATAACATACTTGCCCCGGTTTTCTACGGAGAACATCGTGTAGAACGTTAGAACTTCATAAACCGAAGATTCAGGCATATCAAGCATACCCGCTACTTTTTCAGCAGCCTCCACCGGCACAAAATTAATGAAGTGGTCCTGTATTTTATGAAGACAGTTGATTAAAACGTCTCCTTCTTCCAAACTATCATCGTTCACTACACCGTTTACGATTTCTTCTACTTTTTGCATCTCCTTATCCGATACCACTGTTACACCTCCCAAATTTTTATCACGGTGTAAAATATCACAAAGGTCTTCGCTTCTGCAAATCACTGTTTACGGTGATACTCTACTAATCGCGTCGAATCTGCATACCTCGATGCAGCTCCCGCATCTGGTACATATCTCAGGGTCGATCTCATGAGGTTTCTTAACGTCTCCCTCTATCGCATTAACAGGACATACCCTTGCACAGGCCGTGCATCCAACGCATTTTTCTTTATCAACAACGTATCTCACAAGCGGTTTACAAACCTTTGCGGGGCATCTTCCCTCTTTTATATGGGCCTCGTATTCCTCACGGAAATAATGGATTGTCGAGATAACCGGTTGTGGAGAGGATTGTCCAAGCCCACAGAGTGATGTGTCCATGATACTTTTGCCAAGTGTTTCGAGGGTTTCAATATCACCCTCCTGGCCTTCACCCTCCGTGATCCTTTCGAGGATATCAAACATAACCCGGTTTCCTTCACGGCATGGGACACACTTTCCACAGGATTCTTCAACGGAGAAATCGAGGAAGTACTTTGCGACATCCACCATACAGGTGTCCTCATCCATCACAATCATCCCGCCGGATCCCATCATCGTGCCAAGATCCTGAAGGGTTTCATAATCGATGGGTGTATCGAGATGATCAGCGGGGATACAGCCGCCACTCGGACCACCCGTCTGAACGGCCTTGTATTGCTTTCCGTCGGGTATACCGCCACCAATATCAAAGACGACTTCCTTCAATGTGATACCCATCGGGACCTCAACCAGTCCGGTGTTCTTAACCTTTCCGGTCAGACAGAAGACCTTTGTCCCCTTACTCGTTTCGGTTCCGATACTCGAGAACCAGTCGGCTCCCTTCGTGATAATCGGCGGAATGTTGGCATAAGTCTCCACGTTGTTGTTAAGTGTGGGTTTATCCCAGACCCCTTTCTGTGCGGGGAATGGCGGTTTCACCCTTGGCTGGCCCCTCTTGCCTTCGATGGACTCGATAAGGGCCGTTTCCTCACCACAGACAAATGCACCGGCTCCCATCCTGATTTCAATATCAAACGAGAATCCCGAATCCATGATGTTCTCACCAAAGAGACCAAGCTCCTTTGCCTGCTTGATACCTTCTTTTAATCGTTCTATTGCAAGCGGATACTCCGCTCTTATATAAATATATCCCTTATTGGCTCCAATCGCATACCCGGCGATTGCCATCGCCTCAAGGACCGAGTGCGGATCGCCTTCGAGGATGGACCTGTCCATAAACGCACCCGGATCACCCTCATCAGCGTTACAGAGAACGTATTTCTCTTCCCCTTCCACCTTTTTTGTCAGATCCCATTTCAACCAGGTTGGGAATCCGGCTCCGCCGCGACCCCGGAGACCACTCTTTTTGAGGATTTGAATAACCTCTTCAGGTGTCATTTCAAGTGCTTTCTGCAATGCAAAATAGCCATCATGGGCAATATACTCGTCAATCTTCAGCGGGTCAATAACCCCCATATTACGCGTTGCTATCTTAACCTGCCTCGTAAAGAAGGGATGGTCATCGTACGGATTCTGAGTCCTGACTTCCGTCTCGGGATTTTCGAGCAGCTTATCCTCGACAATCCTCCCTTTGAGCAGATGCTCAGAAACGATCTTTTCCATATCCTCAGCAACCAGTTGCTGATAATGAACCCCTTCCGGATAGATTACCATCAGGGGGCCTGCATCACACATCCCCATACAACCCGTTTCAACGATCTGGACAATGTTGTTCAAATTGTATTTATCTATTGCCTTTTCCAATGCAGATAAACAGCTCTCTTCACCGGAGGAAATACATCCTCCGCCTGCACACATCAGTATAGTATTAGTTGCAACAGGCAATTCGATTCACCTCACATTATCATCTAATCTTTTCAGATTTCTCCCTTTCTAACCATCAAGTCACTAACAACCTTACCGTTTTGGACATGCTGTTCAACGATTCTTTCCACCTGTTCAGGAGATACATGACCGTATATGATGGGATCCTGACCTTCCATTACCACTTCTATGGTCGGTTCAACATCACAAAGGCCCATACATCCGGACTGAACAACCGACACATCATCGATGTTCTGCTTATCGAGCTCACCAACGATAGCCTGCAGTGTTTCCTTGGCGCCGGCGGCAATACCGCAGGTACCCATTGCAACAACGATCTTTCCTCTTTTATCACTGTCTCTCATCTGAATGTTCTTTACCGCATTTTCCTTTATTTTCATTAATTCATCCAAGCTTTTGACTTTGGCCATAAAGGCTCACCCCCTGTATTTCTTAATAATTTTTGGTATTTCATCCGGCGTTACCCGACCATAAAAATCCTTTTCTCCAATAAGGACAACGGGCGCCATACTACAGGCTCCAAGACATCTCACCCCGTGAATCGAGAAAAGACCGTCCTCGGATACCTCATCCATTTCAACACCGAGTTCTTCCTTGAATCTGTCAAGGACTCTGTCAGCACCTTTAACATAACAAGCGGTGCCCATACAGACCTTCACCTGATTCTGTCCCCTCGGCTTCATCGTAAAGAAGTTGTAGAATGTCACAACTCCATAAACCTGGCTCGAAGGCAGATCGAGACTTTTGGCTATATGTTCCTGAACTTCCACGGGAAGGTAACCAAAAAGCTCCTGGCCTTTGTGCAGAACTTCTATCAAAACACCGGGCTTGTCTCTGACCTCTTCGATAAACGTGTCAAGAGATTTGTACAGCTCTTTTTCCTCTGCACAAATCGTATTTGTATCATTTGCCGGCAACAGCAACACCTCCGATTCGTGATTATCTTCACAAATAAATTTTGCAAACCCTCTTATATGTTCGAATTATTATAACATAAACCGCCCCGATGGGGAACGGTTCAGTTTTGGCTGCTGTATGAAAGTTTTGTTAAATAATAACTCCCGGCATCTCAGTCACTCTCAAGGGCCTTTTTCGCCTCTTTTTTGTGGCGCGCCTCATAATCATAAAGAAGGACCTCGAACTGTTTTTCCATCAACGGCGAACTGATCAGAAAATCAGCCGTGGTGCGGTTCGTGGCAACCGGGATATTGCAAACCGTTGCAATCCTCAAAAGCGCCTTGACATCGACATCGTGAGGATGGGGGGCCAGAGGATCCCAAAAGAAGATCAGACAGTTGATAACCCCCTCGGCAATCTTCGCCCCGATCTGCTGATCTCCGCCGAGCGGCCCGCTCATGAAACGCTTCACGGGCAAGCCAACCTTCTGTTCGATGAGCGCCCCGGTTGTTCCCGTCCCGTATAAGTGATGTTCTGAAAGCGTTCCCCTGTTGAAATCCACCCACTCGATAAGATCCTTTTTCCGGTAATCATGAGCAATGAGGGCAATGTGCTTTTTCTTTGCAATCTTTGTGCTGGTCTCCATAAAACGAACCTCCAAAATTAAAATAAACTGTACTGGGCATGTTCCTGCAGATTGTTCAAGGCTCCCATATCCCGCAGTACATCAACGATGCTCGATGAAACACTTGTTCGTCTCTTGAGATCGTCAACCGATACAAAAGGCTCTTCATTTCTTGCTTTGACAATTGATTCAGCAGCCCTGTCACCCAGCCCCTGCACTCTACTGAGAGGAATCCTGAGCTTGCCGTCCTCTATATCAAAGGAATTGGCACTTGATTTACGGATATCCACCGGTAAGAATTCAAACCCTCTCATCAGCATTTCAAGGGCAATCTCATTGACCACCCTCGCTGCGTTCATCTTCTGCTTACTCATCTCGCCAAAGGCCTCGGGATTGTTCAACCAGGTTTTAATCTTCTCAGTTCCACTTGTTATAACAGGAACATCGAACTCTCCGCCTTTCACAGTAAAATAGGTGGAGTAGAAGGCGAGCGGTTCATGCACTTTGAAATAGGCCACTCTGAACGCCATCGAGACATAGGCCACGGCATGGGCCTTCGGGAAAAGATATTTAATCTCCCGGCATGAATTCAGGAACCATTTTTTGACCCCGTGTTTTTTCATATCATCAATCTCTTCGTCGCTCAGACCCTTTCCCTTTCGGACCTTTTCCATGATGGTAAAGGCCTCCATGGCATCCATTCCACTGTGGATCAGCATGTTCATGATGTCATCACGACAGGCAATCACATCCTGCAGGGTTGCAATCCCCCCCACAATGATATCCCGTGCATTGCCAAGCCATACACCCGTTCCGTGCGAAAGCCCCGATATCCTCACGAGGTCGGCAAAACTCGACGGTTTTGTCTCCATGAGCATCCCTCTGACAAAATTGGTTCCAAATTCGGGAATGCCGAGTGACCCGTTGTGCACACCGGGTATATCCCCGTTTTGAATGCCGAGCGGATCGAGACTGCTGAATATACGGATGGTTGCTTTGTCATCCATGGGCACATCGAGCGGATCGATGCCGGTCAGATCCTGCAGATATCGCATAAAGGTTGGGTCATCATGTCCCAGCGCATCGATTTTAACCAGATCATCGTGGATGGAGTGATAGTCAAAGTGGGTTGTCTGGACATCCGTTTTCTGATCATTGGCGGGTTTTTGAACCGGTGTGAACTCGAAAACACTCTTGTCCCGGGGAACGATCATCAACCCTCCCGGGTGCTGCCCCGTAGTTCTTCTGACACCGGCAATCTCATTGGCAATCCGCTGTTTCTCAACATCTTTGATAATCTCATCCGTTACCTCTTCGAATCTCAAGACATAGCCAAAGGCCGTTTTATCAGCAACGGTACTGATGGTACCGGCTTTAAAGACATGATCACTGCCAAACAGCTCTTCGATGTACCGATGCGCCTTTGTCTGATACTCACCGGAAAAGTTGAGGTCGATATCCGGGATCTTGTTGCCTTCAAACCCCATAAAGGTCTCGAACGGGATCTCCTGACCGAGCTTCATCAAATTTGAACCGCATTCCGGGCATGTTTTGTCCGGAAGATCATACCCTGAGGATACCCCGGTTTTTTCCGGAAAATCGGTGTGCTTGCAATTTTCACAGACATAATGCGGGGCAAGGGGATTCACCTCGGTGATACCGAGCATCGTCGCAACAAACGAGGACCCGACGGAGCCCCTGGACCCAACCAGATAACCGTCCTCCTTCGATTTTTTGACAATCTTCTCGGCAATGAGATAGAGAACCGAGTAGCCGTTCCCGATAATGGACTCAAGTTCCTTTTCGAGTCTTTCTTTTACCCGATCCGGCGGGTGGTCCCCGTAAAGCTTGTTCATATTCCGGAGAGCGGTCTCCCTGATCTCCTCATCCGCGCCCTCGATAGACGGTGGATGGAGTTTTCTCGTGATGGGTTTGATCGCCTCAAAGTCAGCCGCAAACTGCTTCGGGTTTTTGATAACAACCTCTTCCGCTTTCTTCCGGTCTCCGAGAACTTTTTCAGCAATATCCATCATCTCTCCCGTCGTTCTCATATGAAGATTCACAGCTGAAAAGAGATCCGCAGAAAACATCTTGCCTCTTCTTCTCAAGGCCTTCTCGCTTATCTTCATAATCGACCAGGGTTTCTTGTTCTCGGGATCAAGATAATGGGTATTCCCGGTCATCATAACCGGCAATCCCAATTCTCCCCCAAGGTGATAGAACTTCCGGTACATCTTCTCAAGATCATTTGAGTTGAATCCCTCATTGACTTTTGTATAGGCATCAGGCGGCATCAGCTCGATGAAATCATAATACTGCGCAATCTCCTTCAATTCCTGATCGTCGAGTCCGTATCGATAGGCATTGGCCAGTTCACTCATGGGACTTCCGGTTCCGATGACAATCCCATCCCGGTTCCTGGTTAACTCGTCTTTGGGAATCAGCGGGACACCCTTTCCGAAATAGTCAAGATGGCTCAATGTCACCAGTTTATAGAGGTTAAAAAGACCCTTTTTGTTCTTAGCGTACAGCGTCAGATCCCGTCCGAAGAGTTTTTTAAGATTGACTTCACTCTTCAAAGAATCGAGCTCTTCAAGCGTCTCCTTTCCTCTTTTCTGAGCCATCTGCATAAACTTCAAAAAGACCTTGCCGGTTACCTCCGCATCGTCGAGGGCCCTGTGGTGGTTGAAATCGTCGAGTCCCAGTTTCTTAACCACCTTGTCCAGAGAGTTTCTTTTAGTCTTTAAGAGCGCTCTTGAAAGGGCCAGGGTATCCACATAAACGGAATGAAACGCCTCGTTTAAAACCGTTTTGACCTGCTGTTTCAAAAACCGGTAATCAAAATTGGCGTTGTGGGCAACCAGAACAGAACCCTTGATGAAGTCCATGAACTCCGGGAGAACCTGCTCAATCGACGGTTTGTTCCTCAGCATCTCTTCGCTTATACCGGTGATATCGGTTATCTTTGCCGAAACACGCTTTCGGGGTTTGACAAGCGCGGAGAACTCATCCACCTTTTCCCCGTTTGAAATCTTTACAGCCCCGAACTCAATGATTTCATCTTTAAGGGGGCTCAGACCGGTTGTCTCAAAATCAAAGACCACATAATCAATCTCCTTTAAAGGATTCCGGCTCTGTTTCAAACGTTTCAGATTGTACACGACCGGGGTTATATCAACAAGTGATCCTTCCATCCCGAAGATTGGATTGATCCCTTCTTTCCGGCATTCCTCGTACAGATCGGGAAATGCCTGAACCACACAGTGATCCGTTACACCGACACTCTCCCAACCCCATTCAGCAGCGCGTTTGATGTAATCCTTTATGTTCATGATAGAGTCCATGGCACTCATCTGTGTATGCGCATGGAGTTCTATCCTCTTGTCGCCTTCATAATCATCTTTCCTCGTCTCCGGACTCTCAATCCGGGTGGCTGAATTAATAAAGAAGGTTGGTTTTGAGGAACGCTGGTCAAGCGTTGCCTTGCCCTTTATCAGTAAGTAATCATCATCGTCCATGTTGGTGTTGAGCCAGAGGGCGTTGTCTCTGAATGCTATGCACTTGGCTGAATCTGTGCCATCGTACAATCCGAATGTGATGACATTCGGCCCTTCCCTGTAATCCTTTGAAAAGACCTTTCCTCTTATCGTATAAACAGAATCGTCGAATTTAATACTGTTGATCGAGACCGGAGCTGTCTTGATTCGACGGCCGGTATTCTCCTTTCCGGAGGCCGTTTTCTTAACGGGTTTCACGGCCTTTTTTGCCAGGGGCTCCACTTCAACTGGTATGGAACGTTCCTTTGAATGCGTCGTTTCCATTGCCATCTTTGCAGTGGTGTCAATCTCACAGTCGACCTCAATCTCCTCATTGATTACTTCAAGGATAGCGTCCTTCAAAAGACCTTTGTTCTTCTTGATCTTACGGTAGACAAACTCATTCGGCACATAGACAGAGGCTTTTCTCTCTCCCACTGCCTTCACATAAACCTTATCGGTGACATATGAAAAGCTGCCGTTCAAAATCCTCAGGACATTCGGCCATCTCAAGACAAGTTCCTGTGCAGGAGAGAGAGCTTCATTCTTGAGAACGACCTTAAAGGGACACTCAAAAAAACGGTTTAAGGCCTTTTCAAAAAAATCGATTGTCTCTGCTTCCAATTCATCCGAGCACTCGACGATCAATTTCCCTTTGAGTCCTTCAGACCTGTGCTCAAAACAGATCTTCTTTGCAACGGCATTCAAGCTGATCTCTCCCAGACCCAGTTTCTTGAGCATTCTATTCGTTGAAATCTGCAGTTCGCTTATCCCTATGTTCATAATGCCTCCGTTTTTACCTTTTTATCCGCGATGATGAGAATTGGCATGACATATACAAGCAGCAAGCGCATCAGCGGCGTCATCAGGCTTTGGTGTTTTGCTGAGATTCAAAAGCATCTTCAGGACCCTTTGTATCTGTCCCTTTTCAGCTCGTCCATTCCCCGTTACCGCCTGTTTGATCTCGAAGGGGGCATATTCGTGGATGGCTATCTCCTTTTTATAAATACACAACTGGATCACCCCTCTGGCCTCGCTGACAGCCATGGCTGTTGTGACATTTCTGAAAAAGAACAACTTCTCTATCGAAGCCTCGGTCGGTTGAAATTCATCGATGATCGCGCCTATCTCCTCATCAATCTCACAAAGTCTGTACGCCAGTTTCTTCTTCTTGGTGGTCTCTATTACGCCATGGGCAAGATACGAGATATGATTCCCCTTTTTCTCAACAAGACCATACCCAACCCGCCCGTAACCCGGATCAATTCCAATTATTCGGCTGTTTTTTGCGATATGTAACATCTCCTCAAAAAAAGGGACCGTCTTCGGATTTATTAAAAACCGGAAAGAATCGGACCCTCTCTTCCATTATACAGTTATATGATTTGATTTTCCCCTTTTTAATCTTACAATTATTAATATTTAGGCATGTGCCTTACCAAAAAAGTCTTCTATTCAGCGTTAATTTTCTCCTGGTCTTCATACTCAGCGGAAATTGTAGCAATTAAACGGTCGATAAGTGTCTCCAGTTCTCTTGAACGATAGATGATATTCCTCTTTTCACGGGCGTTTTTAATCCCCCATGTATAACCGGCCACAAATCTCTTAAACTGTCCGAGGACCTTTGATTTGTGATATTTCCCGAGCATGAGATCGATATGCTCATGAATGGTCTCGACCTGCTGAGTGAGTCCCCGACTTTCAATCTCAAGACCGTTGATGTAATGATAAGCATCGGCTATGAACCAGGGGTTCCCGTATGTTCCTCTGGCAAAAAGGATACCATCAAGATAATCCTCATAGGAAGAGAGCTCATCGATGTCTTCAAATGTGTTCACGTCCCCGGTCCAGTAAACAGCCGTCTTTCTGATTTCGGGAAACTGTTCAAGCAATCTTCTGTCAGCTCTGCCGCTGTATCCTTGCTCCACGGTACGCCCGTGAATCGATAGGAAATCCGCCCCGTATTCCTCGCAGATATTGAAGACACGCATATAATTCTCAGCACCCTCCCAGCCTTTTCTTATCTTCAAACTCAGCCATTTATCCTTTTCATGAAGCGGGCCAGCCATCCCCGAGAGGATCTCCCTCAGTTTCGGGAGATCGCTGACAAGACTGGCGCCGGCACCGTTGCGAACCACCTTTTTAACGGGACAGGCCGCATTGATATCAATCCCCGTTATATTGGGAAAATGCTCGAGGATGAATTGGGTCGCCTTCACAAAATCATCAGGACTGTTGCCAAACAACTGCACATGACATTCTTCATCTCTGCGGGGAAGCATATCAAGACTAACGCGGTTGAATTCCAATACGCCTCTGGCGGATATCATCTCGGTAAAAATGATATCCGCCTTCCCCTCACTCTTTCTTCGAACGATCTCCCTGTAAGGGCCCGTTGTGATACCGGCCATCGGGGCCAGGATCAATTTCATGTCTCGCTTCATGCTCTCAGTCCTTCCCGTGCCCTCTCAACAGGACATCGGTTATTCTCTCCGAGGCCTTGCCATCGCCAAAGGGATTTGACGCCCTTGACATCTCTGAGTACAATCTCTCATCTTCTATCAGGGAGCAGGTATTCTCATAGACACTTTTACGGGTGGTTCCGATGAGCTTGGCCACTCCGGAACTCACCGCTTCGGGTCTCTCCGTCGTCTCCCTCAGAACAAGGACCGGCTTTCCAAGAGTGGGAGCCTCCTCCTGAACCCCTCCCGAATCACTGAGAATGAGAAAGGCATCTCTCATGAGGGCAATAAATTCAAGGTATTCTGCCGGTTCAGTCAGGATAACCTGTTGATGGCCGGCCAGTTCAGGATATACAACATCGCGAACGGCCGGATTGTAATGAACCGGAAAGACCAGGCGAATATCCGGATACCTGTTTAGAACACTTTTGACCGCTTTCATCGTCTCTTTCATCCTCTCTCCGTGATTTTCCCGCCGATGCATGGTCATCAACAGATAGCGCTTGTCTGTCAATCCCATTGTTTCAATCACTCTGTCGAGTTTATCGCTCTTTCGGCTCACAATCCATTTCAGCGCATCGATCACCGTGTTACCTGTTATTGTAATCAGATCTTCATCGACACCCTCGTTCAGAAGATTCTGCTTCGCCCGTTCAGTCGGGGCAAAATGAAAACCGGCAAGATGGGAGGTCAAACGCCGGTTGATCTCCTCGGGAAAGGGATCGTACCGTTCATTGGATCTCAGACCAGCCTCCACATGTCCGACCGGGATCTTATGATAAAAAGAGATCAGAGAGCCCACAAAGGTTGAAGTCGTGTCCCCCTGTGTGAGAAGCCAGTCGAATCCGGCGTCACTGAGCACCGGCTCAAGTGACTCACACAGCCTGGCGGTCAACCCTGACAGGGTCTGCCGGTCCTTCATGATGTTTAAATCATAATCCGCCTTTATCCCAAAGATTTCGAGAACCTGGTCCAGCATCTCCCGGTGCTGGGCCGTCGCAATAACCTTCGCATCAATGCCGCTTCTCTTCAACGCATGATAAAGCGGCGCCATCTTTATCGCCTCGGGTCTTGTCCCGAATATCAGTCCAACTTTCATCTCATTCACCTCAAAAATCAATGTATAAACCGGAAACAATCCACGTCTTCACATCTGTTGCCCACACCGTTTTCTTCGAGCATCGCCATCACCCGGCGACCGACCGGATTCATCATCCCGGCCAGATAGGTTGCCGTATGCAGATGAAGACATTTGATACCGCTTCCCCCTTTGATGCCACCGATCCCACTCTCAAAGGTCTCTCTGTACCGTTCAATATAATCCCTGCCATCTGTGAGGGTGTTGATCACTCGTCGTTTTCTGTAAGCGATATAATTTTGCTCAGTCTTCTTGTAGTCCTCTTCTTTTGTCAACGGTTCCAGCTCCCCGATCAGTCCCTTTTCCTCCAATTGGGAGATATTATACCTCAGATAGGGGCAGGTCAGATAAAACGTGGTGGGAAATGGCCTGCCGTCTTTGAGCGGAAAACTCTCGATGACCTGAGGGAAACCGTAACGGCATCGCTTGCTGCATCTGTAGTAGTTGTCGAAGAGTTTCTTTTTGTTCAGCTGTTTCGGAATGACCTGCCTGTCTATCTTGTTCCAGTTCAATTCCACATGGTAGATAACCGAATCATCAATGGACCTGGTTCCTTTTCCGTCTTCTTCCTCCCAAAGTGGTTTGAAGCCGTATTGTTTAAACTCTTCCGCCCACTCTCTCAGGGCTGAGGGAACTGTCAGAAGCAGTCGCCGACAGCCGAACCCGGAGGCCACCCCTTCTAAAACAGGGAGAAGATCCTCAATCCAACGACCCGGTTTGGTGAAAAGACTGATGGCAAAATTCTCCTGCTCGTTATTATGAATCCCGGCCACCAGCTTTCCCTCCGGCGACTCAAATATCAGTTTGTTTTCGTCAAAGGCCATTTCCGGCTCGACGCTCCAGGAATTCGGAACGAACCCGCCCGTTGCCATCAGCAATGTATGGAATTCATCCTTCATTCTCTCGAGTTCTCCGGGATAGATCTCCCGGACCTTGATACCGGCGACGTTCTCCTTTTTTTCCGGTTCAATCTTTTTCTCAAGGAAAAAATAATGGTTGACCGGTTCAAAGAACATCTTCCGGGCGAGATGCATACTCGCCTCCGACTCATTCATTATAAGAGCCCCGTTTCTCGTCAACCCCCGTCTTAAAGTCTCCTTAAGTGTCGCTCTAAAGACCTCTCTGCCAAGTCCCATCCCTCTGTAATCCGGATCAACGCGCAATCCCTCCAGATAGGCATAATCCCCCTTCACCGCACAATGATCGATTGCACAGATCCTCTCTTGCTCAGTATCCTCAACGATATAAAGCGGATCAGATGAATTCAGCCATTCATCAATCAAATCAGGTATATAATCATCCCCGTCCCAAATCCTGGACGAGAGTTGAACGATCCCCTCTCTGTCTTTGTAAGCTGCCGGTCTTGTCTTAAATCTCATGCTAACACCCCCGTTTTTTCCATAAAAAAATGGAGGAACCCGAAAGGAGTCCCTCCATTATTCTATCAGAAATGCGGCTTATTCGCCACCGGGATTCTTAAACTTGTAACCCTTTCCTCTGACAGTCATGATGTACTGCGGGTTTGAAGGATCCTCTTCTATCTTGGTCCTCAACCTTCTGATGTGAACATCAACCGTTCTTGTATCCCCGTAATAGTCATATCCCCAGAGCGTATCCAGCAGGACATCCCGACTGAAAACCTTTCCCTCGTTTTCTGCAAGGAATCTGAGCAACTCAAATTCAAGTGGTGTCAAGTTCTTAGATTCGCCTCTGACGAGGATCTCGTATCGTTCCAGATCGATTTCCAGATCCTTAACCGCAATCCGCTTCGGCTTCTCGGCCTTCTGTTCGAGAGAACGCTGAATCCGTCTGAATATGGCCTTAATCCTGACAAGAACCTCTCTGACACTGAAAGGCTTTGTGATATAATCATCAGCACCGAGCTCAAGACCAAGGATCTTATCAAATTCATCCGTCTTAGCCGTCAGGAAAATAATCGGCTTGTTCTGATGCTTCTCGTGAGAACGCAGTTTCCTCGTCAGGTCAAACCCGTCCACGTCCGGGAGCATCACATCGATGATGAAGAGGTCAATATCCTCATCATTATCGGCAAACTCCATCGTTTCCTCGGCATTATAAGCCTTCAAAACATCGTATCCCTCTTTCTTAAGATTATAACTTAACAACTCAACGATAGAGGGCTCGTCATCGACTACCAGTATCTTACGCTTCAAAATCATCATCCCCTTATATTTTATTTTATTAACGTCTGTTCAGCGCTCGATTTTATTTTAACATAATTAAGAAATATTTTCAAGGGTTATCGAAAATCATAAATTCCTTTTACAGTTAACATTAGTATGGAACACAGAAAAAGCCCTATAGTTGTTATGCTTAGCGGGTTTATAGACATATCCATCCGACCGGGAATATATAGGAAAGAATAGCACTTCGATACAATTATATGATAATCTTGTTGTCCGGGAAACTTGTATCAGGAAAAATCCAGTTAAATTTGGGACGTTGTCACTCATCACATATGCAAACATTGATTAAAAAGGGAAAGCATTTATGACCGCCTGTGATAAAATAACACAGAATCCCAAAAAAAGATGAGGAAAGGTGTTTTTAAAATGGACAGTATCTACATAGATAAGAAATGCGGAGAAGAAAGATTCAAGATCATGTTGAACGGGAAGGACGATTATATCAACCCCGAAAACGGTGAACAGTTCCTTGGCGAGCTCGCGCCTTTCTCGTTCAACCCGGTCCAGCAATCCTTCAGAGACTTCTACAAAGGCGGCAACGCCGTCATCGCAACGCCCACCGGAACGGGGAAGACTGTCGTGGCATTCCTCGCCATGTTTTACAAAAACGGGGAACGCGAGACCAGCCCCACCATCTATCTCTCGCCGACCAGGGCCCTGGCCCGGCAGGTTTATCAGGAACTCAAAAAGACGAGACTGAGGATATTCCTCAGAACGGGGGAGAGCAAGATGGATATCAAGTCCAATTTCGATATCGTCGTCGCCACCCCCGAGGCCTATCTCGCCGCCAGACACTCGAACAGTCCCTGGATAGAAAAGGCAAAACTCGTAGTGGTCGACGAGGCGCATATGCTCGTGCAAAACGGTCGGGGAATCGTCTATGAAGAGGCCATTGTACACTGCATGGGAGATGAAAAGACACTGCTGCTCCTCTCGGCTACAATGCCCGACGCACTTGAAATGGCCAAATGGACAAAGGCCGAGCTGCTCATCGAGAGCAACTGGCGTCCCCTTCCCCTCAAACGGGAATTTGTCAAGATCTCCGCGCCTTCAAGAAAAAATAAAAAGAAGATTGGCAAACAGGTCCTTAAAGAATTTCTGGAGCAAAACATCCGGGAGGGGATCAAGACCATGATCATCATCCCCTCGAAAAAGAGCGGCTGGTCACTACTCGAGGGATTTGAAAGCATCGGCTATCAGGTGCTGAATCAGACAGTGCCGTATATGAAAAGGGACTTCGGCGTTAAGCCTGTTATCGCCTTTCACAACGCGGATATCCCGGTCGAGGAGAAGCACGCAATAGAAAGACAGTTCAAGGATCATCAGGAGCCGCTCTCCGTTCTGATCTCCACCCAGACACTGGCCTATGGGTTTAACTCACCGGCTGATGATATCCTCATCTTTGTCAAATACTCCCCCTACAATGCGGACAATCTCTGGCCGACCTTCCTCGACCTCCTTCAGTTTGAAGGGCGTGCCGGCAGAAAGGGGCATTCAACAAGAGGGTTCGGAAGGGTCATGTACTCCACAGGAGCAAGAGGCACCCGGACCATGGAGATCCTGCAGGAAAAACTGAAGAGGGGCCTGGACGAAAATCTCGAGACGGCACTGGACAAATCATTTGAAGTTGTCTCAAGAGGATTCGGCGATACTGTTTCGAGAGAACTGGGCGATATTGAACTCGCCTCGCTGGGAATCCTCTCAGTCGATCCCGATAGGAAAAAGCACCTCCATTACAAGAGCCATGACAAGCAAGATGTCCTTGAAAAGGCCTCAAATCGGCTACTCGATATCGGCATGCTCGATGACGGCAGGGATATCTCCGCCCTCGGGCGACTCACGGCCTCCTACATGTTGAATCCCGAACGCGTCTCCCAATTCTCCTATCTGGCTAAAGAGACACAAGACGGCGAACCGGACAATGCTTCATTCTGGGACAAGTTTACCGGCATCACCATGCTCGTCCCGAGTGCGGGAAGGATACCGGCCCATTATCCCCCGTTCATCCCCGTGCAACCGGGATTGTGGAACGCGAAGACCATCACGGGACAGTTCCAGGAAACCGGGCTCCTCCAGTATTCGCTCGGAACCCTCACGACAAGGACCGGCCTGGCGGTCAACGAACAGATCGTTAAAGTACATCGACAACGCCCGCCGGCGTGGACCGCCTCGATGAAGAACGACATCCAACTTGTCCTCAGTTTTGTCCGGCAGGGATCGAACAAGGGATTCTGGAGCCCCCTCACAGAGACCGAATACCAGAGAATCCACCGATCCATCTCATTCGGGGTTCACCCCTATTATTCACTCCTGACGGAGATCACCAACATCGGAAGCATCCGAGCCAACATCCTGGCCTTTACCGCTATTCAGGGCGGCATCCCCTCGGATGTTGAACTCGTTTATACCATCCTCTCCGATGAACAAAAAGTGCTGGACTGCTGGCCCGGGACCGAGGCCTTCTTCAGGGCCTGGTATGCGACCCAGGCTGAATGGCTCAAAGACGAGACCGGAATCGAAGGAGAGGTTAATCTGGACGCGCTTCTAAAAACGGATTATCAGACCTTCCAGGAGGCCGTTTACCTGATCAGAAGAGAGGCCGAGACAAAACAGAAAACGCTGTACGGAACACCAACCCTGGCGTTCGAGAAAAATCCTCTTCAGAGCGTCAGTGACGCGTTTGAAAAACAGTACGGCACCGGGGTGTTCCTGTTCATCCACCCGAAGGCGGGCAATCAGAAGAACAACTTCCAGGATCCCTACCTGAGCAGCTCCATAGACCTCCTGGCAGCCGACAAAGACGGCAACGCCGTGGGCAAGGCAAGAGTTTACGCCCCCGGCAGGCTCCCCCCGAAGAGCATCCTGGAGTTCATCCCCCACGCCGAGCCATTTCTCGCAACGGACACCGAAAAATTTATGTGGATTGATTAAGACGCGAAGAAGTTGACATTATGATGAAAAAGACCTTTTCATCTTTGATTTTTTCCAGCGTCAGGTCCCGACGCTCCTTTTCTCTGGCAGCAGAACCCAACGCTTCCTGAAGCGAGCGTTCAAAAGCCTTTTTTCTGGCGACAGGTCCCCCGGCCTGTCGCCTAATCCTGTCATGAGTCCCCCGGCTCATGTCCTTATGTAAACGCCCATGAAAAAAACCGATGCCAACACCAAAACCAGAAACTTAGAAAAGATAAACTAACAGATAAACGTCACAATAATAGAGAAAAAGAGGGAGGAATGACATGCTGACAATCAAAAACTTAGGCTACAGCACCGATGGAAAAGACATCATAAAAGGCATCAACTATACCTTCGAGGACGGTAAGACCTATGCCATCCTCGGCAACAACGGCACCGGAAAATCGACACTGGTGAAGGCCATTATGGGAATGCACGGTTATATCAACAAACACAAGGGAAAGATATACATGGACAACGACGAAATAACAGACGCACCCCTCGTGGAAAGGGCCAAAAAGGGGTTATCGATCACACTCCAGGAACCGGTCCGATTCAAAGGGATCAGTGTGAAAAACTATCTGAGCCTCGGCGGCAAACACGACTTCTCCAAAGAGAAAATGGAAGAGGCCCTTGAAATGGTCGGCCTTAGAAAAGAATACCTGAACAGAAAGGTAGACAAGACCCTCAGCGGCGGCGAGAGAAAAAGGGTTGAACTCGCCTCGATAATACTGCTGAAACCAAAGGTCGTCATCTTCGACGAGCCCGACTCCGGCATCGACATGATGTCAAACACGATGCTCAAAGATGTCTTTGAAGAACTCCGGGCAAACAATACCACCGTGATATCCATCACACACCGTGAAGAGATTTCAAGAATTGCCGATCGGGCGCTACTGTTATGCGGTGGCGAGATTAAAGAAGAAGGAACTCCGGAGAAGATCAACAAACTGTACAAAGAGACCTGTGATGTCTGTGATCACATCAACGAACCGGAAGAAGACGAAAGGGTGTAAACAATATGGAAAGAAATTTCTCAAAAGAATTTGAATATATATCAGAGGCCTATGAAAAATCAGGAGGAGAGGTATCCAACCTCCTGGCAAAAGATATTGTCTCTATCATCGTCAGCGGGGATCAGGTGATCGGAAGAAACACCGTTGAAGGGGTTAATATAGAGGCGGAGACAAAAGAGAACTTTGTCAAGCTGAACCTCAACGTGGAAGACAACACCCGGTTGAAAAAGCCGGTACATCTATGCGTTGGCTATTTGAAGGACTTCGGGGAACAAAACCTTGAATACGACATCAGAATCGGCAAAAATGCCCAAGTGAACTTCGTCTCCCATTGCTCGTTCCCCTCATCGCAAGAGATCACGCACAACTCTCTTGCGAATATCCAACTCGATGAAGGAGCCGATGTTACCTACCGCGACTCGCATTTTCACAACGACAACGGTTTTGTCAATCTCGACACCAAATACTACATCAAGGCCGGCAAAAATGCCTCATTTGACAACCGATTCGAACTGACAAAATCAAGGGTCGGAAAGATGAACGTTCTGATGGACATATCGCTCGATGATGACGCGAAGGCCTATCTGGAGACAAAGGTCAAAGAGAAAATGGACGATCGGGTTGATATCAACGAGACCATCCATCTCAACGGGAAACGGTCCTCGGGGATCGCCAAGACATATGTTGTCGGCCAGGATGAAAGCCGGGCAGAGGTCATCAACGAAGTCTATGGAAAAGGTGATAACGCCAAGGGACACATAGAATGCGACGAGATCATCGCGGGAGAAAAGGTTGAACTCACCACTATCCCCAAATTAAAGGTTATCAACAACACAGCAGAGATCACCCACGAGGCTTCCGTTGGAAAGATCAACGCCGAACAACTCGAAACCCTCATGTCGAAGGGGTTAACAGAAGAGCAAGCTTCCAATATGATCATCAACGGAATATTGTCGTGAGGCCCCCCCATCGATAACAACAGAAAAAACACAGCGCTTTATTATGCAGCGCTGTGTTTTTTTAGTTCCTTGTGCTTGCTCATTAGAACCTTGAAGGAGTTTTATGAGTCCTACTCAAAAACAGGTTTCAACCCCGTGACTTCCTGAATATCCAGGGCCAGTTCCTCAAGAGCGGCCATTACATCATCCCGGTTGCCTGAAAGGATATCATGAACCGTCGTGAAGAAGAGTGTTGAAACCTTGTTGTAGTTCGGTGCTGAGATCTGTGAAGGCCTGGATACAGAGTTTTCAAGCACAGTGTAAAGCGTATCGGTCACCGGTACAGCCTCAAGGACATCCTCATCTGAATAAAGCGCCTTGATAGACGGATTTCTCGATGATGTGATGGCACCGTATTTCTGCCTTGAATAGTCCGTGAGAAACAAAGCAACCTTCGCGGCAAGTGCCGGATTATTGCTGAACTTACTGACGCCGAGTCCCTCCGCGCCAAGTGTTGCTGAACTCTTTCCTTTACCGTGAGGCAACGGGGCAATCTTGAACTTTCCTTTAATGGCACTGTCCTCAGAATTACCGAGCATATAGGCATACGGCCAGTTTCTCATGAACAAGGCATTTCCGGACTGCCAGACCTTTCTTGAATCCTCTTCAGCGTAGTTGAGAACGCCTTCCGGTGCAATGGTGCCGATCCAGCCTCTGGCCTTTTCGAGTATTTCAGCCGCATTTTGATTTGCTATGGTTATCTTTCCATCCGTGCTGATAATCCTGCCGCCGTCGTTGGAGGCAATCCATTCGATTGCATCGCAGGTCAGACCCTCATAGGCGTTCGCCTGGAAGACATATCCCCAGAAATCCTTGTTATTCTTCTTTTCGCCAGCCATCACAACTTTCGCCATTTCCTCAAGCTCATCCCACGTCTCGGGAGGACCGTCAAAACCATATTCCTCCAGTAAATCCGATCTGTAAAAGAGAACCGGTGCATCAGCATACCAGGGCATTGTGACAAGTCTGCCATCCACTGTGAAGTAGTCTATGATGGATTGGAAATGATTCGGCGCATAATTCTGTCCGCCGTAGTCGTTGAAATCGATGAAGAATTCAGCCAAATCACCGGGCCAGATACAGTCAACATGATAGACATCGATCTTACTGCTCTCTGCCTCAAAGAACTGTAGATATAAAGAAAGCGTATCCTGCGCCTGTTTGGGCGTATCTATGACCTTAACGTCAACACAGGGGTAAATCGCTTCAAACTCCTTTGCCGCTTCTCTGGCCAATTCAACCTGAATACCCTCACCCTTGACGGATACCGTAATAACCTCCTCTGCCACTGCAACCAATGACAGTACAACGATCAACAAACCAACGAAAAACAACCTTTTGTGCATACTATCCCTCCATTTTTTTATTCGTCATTTAATGCTGAATTGAAGCATCAAATGATTTCATCGTAATAAAACTTTCCGAATTCACACACTCTATATTAATTTCAGTATGTAATTAATTTGATTATACAACTTAGAAGTGGTTTTGTCAAGCCCGATCTTTGAAGAGATTTTTTCATCAGAAAACAGGGGGAAATCAAGGGGACGGAAATCAAGGGATCTGTCCCCTTGATTTCCAAAACCTTCGGAAAACCATGCATTGACATCCAAGTCAACAGATGTTGCCAATGGCCCGAGGTTATATATCACAACCCGGAAAGAGTCGGAAAATACCCTGGGGAGGGTATTTGGTTTATTTTTCGCTCCGACCCGGGGGAGTCGGAGCGAGACTTGAGCAAGTGTTATGGGTTATTCAGCAGGCCCCAATTACGAATTTCGGTGGTGTGAGTCACTTTTTAGGGAAAGAAAACCGTTGAAGCATGATAGGTTTTAAAAGCTTAAGGAAATGATCATTCCTCCCGGAAGAAGCCCTTTTCTATATAGAGGATATTCCGCTCGGGATTCTCGCTCAATCGCAGGCTGTATTTATTCGGGAAGAGTGAGATGATCTGCCGCTCTTTGATGGCCGTATAGGTCAAAAACTGTATCCTGTTTTCCGTCATGAACTCCAGGAGGGGATTGAAGATGTGTTCGGAGATCGCCTCTCCAAAAGGATTATCGGCGATGAGAACCGTTCTGCTGTTCTGAGTCCCTGTCCGCTTATGCCTGATCCAGATGCTCATGGTGGCGTAAAGGAGGAAGAAGGCAAAGAACTGCTCCCCGCCGGACCATTTGATCACGTTGTCCCAATCCTCATAATACCAGCCCGCCGTGGTGGAGGGCTTGTAGACCCTGAAACGGATCTTTTTCTTGTGGATCTCTTCAATCAGCCGTTTGACTGAGA
Organism: uncultured Thermotogaceae bacterium; assembly: GCA_964631265.1. Classification (GTDB taxonomy): domain Bacteria; phylum Thermotogota; class Thermotogae; order MWEM01; family MWEM01; genus CAZVWW01. Next base: position 10,503 of record CAZVWW010000015.1, on the reverse strand, counting down.
AATTCTTTCTGACAAAAGCGGCAATCGAGTCTTTTTCGATTTGATTGATCTTCTTCAGGATGGCCGAGATATACCGCTCGAGATTCGCCTTCTTCTCCTCGTTTTCGAGGCCCGGAAGCTCGAATTTCACCGATACGTCCTTTCGGCCGTGTGACTCTATCCGGGAGTAGCGTGATATATTCTTGAACTCCGTGAGATAGCATTCGACGCTCCGGAACGCATTCTCCACAAGCGTCTCCATTTCCTGCCGGTTCTTTTTGATGTTCAGTTCGATCATTTCCTTCGAGGTCTTGATCAGATGGCTGTCCTGTTCAAAGAGGTTCTTGATCTTGTTGTAGTCGAAGAGGACATTTCCCGTATCGCCCTCCATCACCATGGCCATGTTGAGGTTCATCTCATAGGCCTCGGAACTGATTCTCTTCTGAAGTGAGTTCCAACCGGTCTCAACGGTCTTCCTGTCCTTCTCCATGCTCTCCTTGATACCGAGGAAGTCCGCCTTCTTGTCGCGCCAGGCCTCCTGCTCGTCTTGACTGAATATTGCCGGATCCAGCTCCTTAATCCGCATCTTTTCAGGGACATCGAACCCGGACAAAAAGCCCCGCTGGCTCTCAAAAAGTACCTCGACCCGGTGTTTTTGCCGTTCAACGTACATCTCTCGCTTCACATTCATCTCCAGGCTCTCATTCAAAGCATCAGCACTCTTCCGGTTTTTTTCGAGCAGATTCTTATAATCCCTGTCGTTGAGCGACGCGACCCCCTCTTTTTCAACTGTGCTTGCCTGCATCTCATCGTTGATACGCTGCAGTTCATACTCCAATCTGCCAAGTCTTTTGTTGAGTGATTGAAGTTGCTCTCTTTTCCCATTCAGTGCTGTCGAGCACTCCTTCAAGGTCCTTTGGGGCGGTTTTGTCAAATCATTGAGGGCCTCAACCGAGTAGCCCTTTTCCCCGATCTCTTTCTCAGTATCATCAAGCTCACGCTTCGTCCTTTTTAGCTCTTCACGAATCTGGGTGTCCCCGTACTGAAACTGAAGGCTTCTCAACTTTTCCTCAAGGGCCTCAACAGGCTCCCCGTCGTATTGAACACCGCCTTCGGAGTAAGCCTTCTGCCGCTGCTTGAGAGAGCCGAGCTCCTCATTCAAACGCTGGATCCTGCCGGCAAGTCCTTTGATTTCTTTTCTGATGCTGTCATATTCTGCGGTCTTGTCCCGAATTTCGAGACGGCCGTTTTTGATCTGTTCCTCGAGATGGTCCCGGCTATCATAAACCGTATCGAGTGAGTCGATGAGATGGGCGCTCTGCTGCTCAAGCCGCTCAAACGCACCTTTGATTGCCAAACAGCGTTCCTTTTCAGCGCGGAGTTCGTCGATCGTCTTTTTAATCGCCTCAAGGGCTTCTTTCTTTTCTTGTATCTCATCCGCTTTCTGCCGGGTCGCCTCTACAGATTCGCTCCATCGCGCAGAGGCCGCCCGGTGCGCCTCTTTCAATTCCCGACCGGCCTCTTCGGGATGCATGCCATAGCTTTCGCGGAAGGCATCGGTCTCTTTGATGTAATGGGCGATCTCAAGCTTCTTCTCTGAGAGCTTCTCCATCTCCCTCTTCAGGACCTCGGACGCTTTCTGGCGATCCTGGATGTAGGCATCGAAATCCACTTCGCCCTTTTCAATGGCAATCCCGGTCGTCGCAACAAAGAGGTTCTTCTGCCGCAGCAGCCGGCCGGCCTCACTCTCCCCGTTTTTTGCGGTCTCTTCACGCGTGAAGACGGGGATCGGATACTCCGGGGCATCGATTCTTTTCAAAGCCGTGTTGAGGCCGTCGAGATTTTCGCACACAAGCCCGTACGCTATCAACGGATTGCCCGGATTCGGGTTCTCTCTCACATACTCATAACCGGGAATAAAATCACGGAAACCCAGATCCCTGAGATCGGTTGCCAGTTTTTTAATGGTTTTGTCCGGGGGCAGTTTCCCGAAACGGTCCGCATAATCGAGGAGTTCTTCAACAGCTGTCAACTCTCGCTGGTGTGAGAGATAGCGCATCTGATACTTCTCCTCTTTTTCATCGAGCAGGGCACACAGTTTTTCAAAGGCGTTCGTGCCTGTTCCGGACCTGTCTATATGATAAAGTCTCTGTATCTCCCCGACAGTCGCATACCGTTTGTTGAAACGCTCATGCGCCTCCTTCGCCTTTTTCAATTCCTCTTTGAGAACAAACTCGTTTTGGGTCAGGCCGGCCTTTTCTTCCTGAAGCCTGGTCATTGTGGCTCTTGTCTTCTCTTCAACCACATGTTTTTGCTGCATTTTCTGTTGAACTGTCTCGAGGGATTTGAGAACCGTTTCCCTTTTTTCAAGTCCTCCCCATTCTTCAAGCGCTTTGATGATATCCTCAAGATATGCCGCGTTTTTTCCCCATTCTGCGACCTTGCTCTTCAGCGCTCCAATCTCAAGGGACTTTTCATCCCTTTCAGCTTCGATGGCTGAATGCCTCTCCGCTTCTGAGAGGAGCAGGTTCCCCTTTTCTTCCACAGCCCCTTTGTAATAGTCAAAAAGCTTGGATTCAAGTCGTTCAATCTCCTCCCGGAGCTTCTCATCCTCTTTTTCCTTCTCTTCCAACATGGTTGTCAGCGAACTGTATCGGGCCCGAAGCGAATTGTACCGCTTCAAATCCTTCAGGGCCCGGATCAATCTCAACTCGTCTTCAAGGTCTTTCACCGTTTTCCGCGCTGCCTCCAGCTCCCCGGCAACACCCGCTCTTTCCCCCTCAACCCGTTCTCTCTGAAAGAGGAGGTTCCGATAGTACAGCAAGGCTTTGTTACGTGCCAGTATCTCAAGCCCCTCACGCTGACCCTTGATCTTTAAACCAACTTCTTCAAGCTCTTCATTTAAAGCATCTTTCTTTTCCTCAGTCGTTTCATTGATGAGTTTTAGAATATATAACTGGCGCCGGTAATCCCCCTCGCGCTCATAGAGAACCCTCAGCCTCTCGAGCTGACTGGAGAAGAGATGGAGGTATTGATCCATCCGGGCGATCTTCTCCTCCCATTCCGGTATCTGTTTCAGCGTGTCGATCTTCTTCAGAAAGGCATCCTGAACATGGTCTATCTCCTGATCACCCTTGAGTTCTCTCGTGATCGTCGGGATGATAAACTCCGAGAGCAGATCGTCCGTGTTCTTCCGCTCCTTCGTGCTGAAGACGTTCTTGATACCGCCCTCCGTCTTGTTCATCCGGACCATCATTTCCCATTCATCCTCGAAGATACCGTAGGATTTCATGTGTCGTTTCAGCTTCCGCTTCTCATCACTGTTGAAGATCCGCGGATTGCGTCCGGCATCAAGCGCTTTGATGTAATCGCGCATCTCCTCGTAGGAAATACTCATCGAACCGTCGGTTAACGGCAGGGATTTGATACCGTTTGACTCAACGGTTTCAAAAGACCAGTTGAAATGTCTCAGCGACCCCTCGTTGTTGACGGTGATCCCTGTTATCAGCCGCTTGCCCGTACCGTCGAGTATATGGGAGATGGCAACATGAGCCGTTCCCCTGACCCTGGAAAAGGTCTCATCAAACTTCCTGTTGTTCAGGCTTATTCCCGGAAGGATGGTCTGGAGCAGGAGCGTGATGGAAAAGGTCTTCCCGCTCCCGTTGGGGATGACAATCAACGTGTGCTTGCCTCCGATATCAACGCTGAGATCCCCGATATAATTCCTGTTGCCGTAGGCCACGTTGACAATCCGGTAGGCATCAATTCCCGGCATCTTCTTCACCCCTCATCAACGAGACAATCTTTCTGAACCGCTCATCTTTCATCAGTGCATAGAGAACGCCTTCGGTCTTGGCGTTTCTGGAGATGGTCTGAAATTCCGGTGCAAATTCGAGGAGTTGCTCCCCCTGCAGGAATTTGATGGTCTTGACCAGTATCCCCTGCTTGGTCACCGCCCGGGAGGAGTCCCAGGTTGTCTCGATATTCGTTGTCTCTCTCAAGGAGTCCCAGTAGGTTATCAGGCCGCTGAAATTCCAGTTGTATTTGGCGTTCACGTCCTCCTCGCTCAGAGAGGCCTTGATCTTCTCCGCTTTCTCATCACAGAACTCAACGATCCGCTTCAGATTAACCGACTCGTTGCCCTCCTCATCAAAGAAGAGGGAGAAGATCGCAAAGGTGAAAAAAGCGAAGACGGGCCAGCGTTTGCTGTCCAGTCCCGTTCTTTTGTAGAAATCCTCCCGTTTCAACGTGAAGGGAGCCCGGGTGTCCTTCTGAAAGACGGCCAGATAACCGTACTCCCTGTCGAATATCTCCAGGCGGGCCTCGTCGGCAAACAGGGAGATCATCTCCCGTATCTCCTCATCCGTGTCGTACGCTATGATCAGATCCCGGTCATCCCTGTCGGTAATCTCACCCTTTGACAGAAGCTTGATGATGATCCTGGAGACCTGGTTGAATCGTTCCTTTTCCTCTTCTGTGTATATCATCTATCATCCCGCATTTCTCTTGTTTGTATTTGGACTCTCCACAACCTCCGATGGTTCGAACCGTCATTCAGATTCAGCATCCTCTCTAAAACCTGGAAAAGACGTATTCGCTGAAAACATACCCCCGCTTCTCGATCTCCTCATCCAGCGAGTGTATCTCAATCCCCTTATATCCCGGCTCGGCATTTCTGACAGCGCGGATCACATCCGAATCCCTTGTCTTGCTGAAGACCACCCTCGAGATCTGATGCAGCCCGATAACAAAGGCGAGGAGATTGTCGTCCGGGGTGTGAAAGTCAAAGACAGCAGAAAGCCTTAACGTCTTCTGACGCTTCATCCGCTTCAGAACAAATGTCAACAGCTCAACCCGCTCCCGCCTGTACTGATTCTCCAACTTCTCCCGCTCTCTTTTCGCCTCCGGATCAACCGTTTCAATCTTCTGGCGCTTATCCCTGGGCTGATCGATGGCGTTTCTTAAAAGGGAGAGATAGGGGAAGAATTCACGGGTTTCAGGCGAGGGAAGAAAAGAGAGGACCTCCGGCGTGATCTGTCGGGCCGGAACCTGAAAGAGTGGGTCGATGAGGTCGGACTTGAAGGCCATCTCTCCGAAAAGAAGCCGCAGCGTGCTTTTGTTCCTGAATTTGAGGTACTCCTGAATGATGGACAGATGAAGACTAAGGAGCCTCTCATGCATCAGCCTGGAGTTGTTGAGGAGTTCGGTCAGCTTGACAAGACTCTCAACGTTCTTGCTTTCCAGCCCCTTTTCCTCCGTGTTTCTGATCATGGCAATGATCTCATCGAACATCTCCCGTTCCTTTTGAAACTGCTGCTCAACATCGTCATAACTCTGCGCCAGACTGCTCGTGTTCACCCGCCACGGGGCCCGCCTGATCTCGCTTATCAGCCGGTTCTTCGCTTCGAGACTGTCACGGACCGAGGTCTTAAGATTCTCAGCGGACCGGATGGCCCTGGAAAACGCGCCCCGTTTGAACTGCTCCTTGATAAACAGCAGGTCCATTGTGATCCGCAACTCCTGATAGATCTCGCGTGTCTGAAAGAGCATGTCCCGGCCGGTCTTTGTCAGGGCAATCATATTTCCCTCATCGCTTGACGAAGAATGCTCCACTTTCAAGAATTCGTATTTGATCGTCTCTTTTTTCTCATTTTCAAAGTCATAATAATCAAACGGAATGCCGGACTTGTTGTCCACATACATCATTCTCATGATGAGCTCCTTGACCTGATCCTTTTCAACCGTTTCATCACGGCGGGTATAGTACTGATTCACATGCCCGAGGATCTCCTCAAAAGTCACCCCTCTCTCACCGTCCAGCATCCTGGTGAGAATGAAGGTGAAGATACCCAGCATCATGGGAATCGCCCTCTCAGCGGGGATATTCCGCATCCTGCCGGCCCGGTTGTAAAAGGCCGCTATCATCCCGAGATTCCTTATCCGCTCGTTGATGCCCGTTGTCAACCGTTATCAGTCCCCTTATCTTCCGTTAATTCCTGCTCCAGCAATTCGCCGATCCGCTCGTAGTCAACAGCCTCCTGCGGAATCGCCTTTCCATCCATCACAACCGTCATTATACGGTTCAGCAGCTCATCATCGGTCTTTTCAAACGCCATCTTAAGGGTTGACTTATCCGCTCTTGTCTTATTCAGAAGAAGCATCTCGCGATAAGCCCTCTCCCAGAGTTCAATCGTGAAATCCGGGTAGCGCTCCCCCAGTTTACAGAAGATCTCAACCCCGGCTGCATCAATGTCGCCCCAGTAAGTGATCGACAAATCCTCAGGGTCCTCGAGAAGGTCGTTAATGAACTCTAAAGCCATCAGGATATGGTACCCGTTACCAAGGGCCAGTGCATCAAAAGGGGAATGCAAATGCGTGGTGTTGAACTTTCTCATGAGGAGAAAGGCATCGTAGAACGGGGTCAGATTCTCAACGATGAGCAGGCTTTTGACCCGCTTGTTAAAGGGGAAAAAGGTCAGAGGAAGTCGCCGCTCAAATGTGTTCAGATCCTCATCAAGGCTCAGACCGAGCCGTTTCATCACTTTAAAGCAATCGCCTCCCTCGTCAAGCGCCTTCTCATCGCCGAAAAGCTCAAAGGCCCTCTCCCGTCTTTCAACCCGCTTATCCAACTGTTTTCCCTTGAAACAGGCATCGAAGACCTTGATGATCTTACGGTCCGTCTTAAATTGAGGGATGTGATGGCTATAGTATTGTGTGCTGAGTCTTTCAGAGAGCAGAAGAAGCTGTTTCTCCGGTTCGTCGTCCCGGTTCAGAAGCTCGTGGTTGATCCAGAAACGACGATGCAACGGCGGGGTCCTCCCGTTATAACCGCTGCTTTTGACCGGTAGAACAATCCCGTCATCAATCAGAGACTTGAAAGCCGCATAAAGTTGCTCATACTCCATCCGGGAACCCTTATCGATGAGCCCCTTCAACTCCTCGTAGTAGATGCTCTTTCTCTTGAATTGGGCAAGACGCCCCGTCACTCTGTCCTTCAGTTCTATCAGCCTACCCCCACTTCAGAATCAACGCGTTGATCTTTTTCCAGAAACGAAGCGTTAGAAAAATCGTCAACCCCAACCCCAACAGACCCCCAAGGATCAACAGTGTAAAGATCGTCTTATCCAGTTTATTGGCAGCAGCCAACAGGACAGAGGGCGGGATGACCGTCAGCAGGGCGACGAAGAGCAGCATAAACCACTGAACATAAAATCCGCCCGAGCGCAGCACAGCCGAGGGATTGTTCATCTTCTGAGGTTCCTTCCGCAAGACAAAGTAAACCCCGGAGATGGCCGCAAGCATCTGTTCCAAAACAACTATCGGGAAAACGGCAAAGATCAGCGGCGTGATCTCCAGAAAATAAAAGAGGACCAGAAAGGCCACAAACAACAGGGCCATGTTGAACACTATGGGAACCGTCACCTTCGCCCTCAGAAATTTGGTCAGGTCGATGGGCAGCATCCTCGTCAGGTCGATGGTACTCCCCTCCAGGCTCATTGAAAAGGCCGTCTGCATACCGATGAAAAGAATGCCCATGATCGCAATGATGTAGATCCCCTGGTAGAAGTTTGAGTTAACAAGCCCCATCAGCAGACCGAACCCGACCGGATAGAAGAGGTAGTATATGAGCTGTTCATGTCTCTTGTAAATCGTCATCTCTTTTCGGGTGAGCAGACTGAACCGCGAATCGCCTGTTTTAAGGGCTTTCTGCCGGCTCTTTTTCGCCTCCTTGGGTGCAAATGTCATCCGCCCGGCAAGCCGGTAATAAACCATGATGATCACAATACTTGCCCCCAGTAAAAAGAGGAGATTAATCGGCCTCACCCCGGCCCTTATCCCGTAGGCCAGAACGTTGAACTCCGAGCCGAGAATGGCGTCCGCTCTGATCAGGGCTTTTGAGAACTCACCCGCCGACTCAAGATTGGTGGGTAGTATCTGCACCATAAAGATGTAGAAGAAGCCGAGTCCGATGTTCACCACCAGGAGCCAGATCCTCGACCCTCTCTTCGAACCGGTTTTGTTGAATAAAACCGCCAGGGCGGCCCCTGAGAAGACGATCACCAGCAGCTCGAGAAAGACCCCGATGCTTCCGAAAATGATATTCCCCGATGGCGTATTGATCAGATAAACGATGGAAGGTCCCAGAAACATGATCAGGGCGAAAAACATACTGATCCCCGATGTGATCAACTGGTAGGAAACAATCGAGCTCTTCCGGACCGGCAGACTGAGCAGAAACTCAATCTCTTCATTCCGCTTCAGCTGATAAGACATCATGGTGGAAAAACTCATCAGAAAGAAGATGGCGATCATGGTGATGACCAGATTGATATAGACCTCCCCGAAGTTCGCATCCTGCACGTTGATCTGAGAAAGCTGCCCGTACATGTCATTCAACGTATTGGTGATAAAAAAGAGAAAGAAGCCGCTGAAAAAGATGAGATAATACCGGCTGAACTTTCCCCCGCGCTTATTGGGGTCACTCTTTAAGAAGAGCTTATGTTTGAAAAAGACCCGGATATCCTCGAACATTCAGAACGCCCGCCTATAATGCCTCGACGATGTTCATCACATCATCGCTCTGGCCGGTCAGTTTCAGGAAGAGGTCCTCAAGCGATGTCCCGTCCTTCATACTCTCACGGTTCCGCAGCTCATCCATGGTCCCCTCGGCAAGCAGCTCGCCTTCATCCAGAATCCCGATCCGGTCGCACATCTTCTCAGCGATCTCAAGCACATGCGTGGTCAGAAAGATCGTGGCTCCCTCGGAGACCCTCTTCTTCAGAAGGTCTTTGAGGATCTTCGAGCTCCTCGCATCCAGCCCGACCGTCGGCTCATCGAGAAAGATAACCCGGGGCCTTCTCATCAGGACACTGGTCACCATCATCTTCTGCTTCATCCCGTGAGACATCTCAGAGATCGGCGTGTTGAGAAAATCAATCCCGAACGCCTCGGTCAGCTCCTGAAAGTTCTGTTTTGTTGCGCTGTCATTCATCTTGAAGACATCCATGATGAACTCAACAAACTCATACCCGGTAAAATACTGATAGATCCTCGGTTCATCGGGAATGATCCCGATCCGCCGCTTGATCTCAAGCTCATTCTCCTCAATATCCATTCCCAGAACAGAGGCCTTCCCCGACGTGATGGGCAGCTGACCCGTTAACATCTTAATCGTCGTGGTCTTTCCCGCTCCGTTCGTCCCGAGAAACCCGTATATCTCACCGCGCTCAACCTCAAGATTCAGGCCGTTCACGGCCCGTTTATTGCCAAAATCCTTTGTTAAATCGCTGCATTGTATCATGTCCATTCACCTGACTCTCATTTCATCGATTAAAAAGCTAACAAAATTGCGTTTACCAAATGGCCAATACTGCCAAAAACCAAGCCCGGAAACACAAATGAGATTATATCATATCCCTAGAGGATCAGGTCCGTATTGATCCCCGTAACTATTACCTAACTCAGGTTGCGCTTCATTATGACAAACAGTTTAACAACGATCTCTTTTCCCCGCTTTTTCTGGCAACAGGTCCCCCGGCCTGTCGCCGGTATCCAGTCATGAGCCCCCCGGCTCATGCCCTTATGTATTCACACCCCCCCCATCGCCTAACAAAACAATCAAATACCAAAGCAACTCCTTTTTCTGGCGACAGGTCCCCCGGCCTGTCGCCGGTATCCAGTCATGAGCCCCCCGGCTCATGTCCTTCTGTATTCACAAAAGCTTCCCCATCACCTAACAAAACAATCAAATACCAAAGCAACCCCTAAAAGAAGAGCCTCCAACATTTGTTAACACATCCACCACATGAATTTTAAACTTCCGAGTGTATTATAGACCATATTTGGAGGTGGTTTTATGAAAAAGAATCTTTTACCATTTGTCATCCTTTTGTTATTCCTAATGCTCTTGGTCTCCTGTACCCGGACCATCCATTTAACGCCGGAACAGATTCGCCAAAAACTCACAGAAGCCGAACTCGCCATGCGCGAGGGTGATGAGGTTAAGGCAGAAGCGGCTTTCACCGAGATTCTCCAGTCTGACCCGAACAACGGAGAAGGCAACCTCGGCATGGGGCTTATTATCCTTCTAAAAGCTCACAGAAGCATGCTGGACATGGTCGCTGATTTCTGGACCATCGCAGAACCCGGCCCTGAATTTCGATTGCATACGTCATTCGCCCGGAGCCTGCTCAAGTCAAGAAGCATGGCGGAGACCATCCTGAATTTTGACTTTTCGGAGCTACAGTCGAACATCGCCACCATTGTCTCACAACTCGAGGAAGCAAAGACTGACCTCAAAAAGGCCACTGTCAACATGAGCCCGGAGGCCTCCATGACACTCTATCCTAACGCCTTTGACTGGAACGAAGACGGCTACACCGATTCAGCCTCCCCCCTGAACCTGAAATTTGAGATAGCGGGAGAATCCCGGGTGTGGTGGATTCTCTTTCAGGGGGCCATCTATTCAACCGAACGAGGATTCTTTGACGATGAAACGAGAGGGGATGCCTGGTTTGACATTGA
>CAZVWW010000014.1:0-32964 GCA_964631265.1 uncultured Thermotogaceae bacterium | reverse complement strand
TGGTGGCGGCGGTCAGATTTGAACTGACGACTCTGCGGGTATGAACCGCATGCTCTAGCCAACTGAGCTACACCGCCAAAAAAAATGGTCGCGGGGATAGGATTTGAACCCATGGCCTTCGGGTTATGAGCCCGACGAGCTACCAGACTGCTCCACCCCGCAACTTATATGCTTGTTTTATATGATCAATGCAAATTACCCATTTTATCCTGGTGCCGAGGGCGGGACTCGAACCCGCACGATACATAGTATCAACGGATTTTAAGTCCGTAGCGTCTGCCTGTTCCGCCACCCCGGCATTTCCGTTAGGTATCATAACACAATTATATGGGGATGTCAACTCTTTTTATATAGATTCATTTAAATCTACAATAAAAAAACATTTCTATTAGTCCGTAAGCCCCTTTCATCATATATGATAGGGTTTGGTGAATAACACGGGGAGACCTTTATCGGCGGTTGCCGGTAATAAAACCAACGTTTGATGCAAGGTTTTTGAAGAAAAACCACGAAAAACCCTGCATCCCTATCCAAGGAAACAGGCCATACGTGACTCAAACAGGGGGGATTCCAACCTGATAAAAAATCGGAAAACACCCTGAGGAGGGTGTTTGATTCATTGTGCGCACCGACCCGGGGGAGTCAGTGCGAGACCGGGAAGGTTATTCAGCAGCCCCTATGTTATAATTTTTTTCAAAGCTGACTGACATGAATCACTTATATTATGCTCCGCTTTTATCAATAACAGACAAGAAGGAGGCGATTAGCGTGACTAAGTATTCTTATCTAAGCTTTTTGCTTGTGCTTTTACTATTATTAGTCCTTGTTTCCTGTGAGGGAGGAAGCTATACCATTATCAGCGGCGATGTCGATGCTAAATCTAATTCCATTGAAGGACGTTATAAGTTGTTTTCCGGTCACTATTATAAAGAAATTCGTTTAAATCCTGACGACGAGATTGTTTTTGACTTTAGTCATCAAACTGAATCGGGTGAGATTTCGATGACCCTGAATGATTCTGATGGTGAAACGGTTTTTAAGTTGGATGGGAAGCAGGATCCCGTTGTCCGTTCTTATACTGCGAATAAAGCGGATCGCTATCGCGTAACGGTTCACGGAAACGAACATGAAGGGCAGTTCGAACTGAAATGGGATATTCAATGACCGACAATTTTCATAATAAGCTTTTATAATCGATTTTGAGCGTTATCTTTGTCATAAATAATTGTATCTTCATTTTACTCACTTTAGCTTATGATTCTTGACTTTTTTTACTGTGAGTGGTATAATGATAGTGCTTAACGCTGTTAAACTTTTGTCGTTGTTCCGATACTTTCTTTAATTCTTTACACATTCAAATAACCAAAAAACAGGAGGTTTTACTTTTGTTAGACTTTAAGGTCTATTCTCATGAAGCAGAGATAGATAAGGAACGATTCATTGATTTTCTTCACAAGCATCTGGGTAAATACCGAGATGAAAAGTCCGAGATTGAAAAGGCCATTGATTATGCTGTCAATGAAAATGAGGGCATGGGTGGTTTTGTTGTTGGTGGTTTCTTAGGCGATGAACTGATCGGGTGTGTTGTCATCAACGATACGGCAATGGAGGGGTACATCCCTCAGCATATGCTTGTTTATATAGCTGTTCACGAGGATTACAGAGGGAAGGGTTACGGTAAACAGCTCATGAACCGGGCTGTTGAATTGTGTAGCGGTAACATTGCCCTGCATGTTGAGTATGATAACCCCGCAAGATTCCTATACAGGCGGCTTGGATTTAAGAACAAATACGCTGAGATGCGGTATGAGCAAAAAGACGACTCCGAGCGTCAGAAGGAAATGGAAAAGCGGATCCTGAAACGGTACAAAAAGCATCCTGAAGAAGTGCAAAGCACCCTTGACTGGATAACCAAGCTCGATCATGACGATCTCGGCAAGATGCAGGATGATTTCAAAGAATACCTCAACGAACTGGTCCTGTGGGTAACGGACTGGGACGACATCTTTGAAGATCGGGATAACTGGCTGACAAAGTTTGTAAGCTCTTTTTCAACGCTGATCAGTCTCCCTTATGAGCAACAATACCTTTTAAACCGTATTCAAAAGGAGTTTTACCATGCGATCGAGAGAGCCATTGAAAGCGACGAATGGGATTTCGCATGGGATGAGTTTGTTCTTCTGATCAAGGCAGCCAATGAGGTTCAGAAGAAATTAGATGATAAGTAATTGAAAAAAGGGGCCCCATTTTGGGGCCGTTTTGTTAATATATGGGGAAACAGATTGTCTCTTTTATCTTTGCCTTGAAAAACTCATCGGAGTGAACGGTCTTGATAATCATCGAGGTGTCAAGTCCTCTTCCTTTTCCACCAGTCGAAACAATCCATTCATGAATCGGCACCATCCCGGCATCTGCAGCCATCACCATGTCCTCCATCAGGACCTTTGTTCCCTGCGAGAAGACTCTCAGTGTATCCGCGATGATTCTATGAGGGTACATGCCGCCGTAAGGTTTTGAGAATGATTTTTCAAGTGCTGAAAAGGCATGTGTTGTAAAGAGTAATTGTGCATTACTTTTTTTGATTCTTTCGATGGTTTTTGCTTCCATCTCATTCTTTCCCGGTTCTTTAAACCCGTAATTATGACCCACAATGACCACATTCAGGTCTTTTCCTTCTGTCATATCCAGAACCATTTCAGCTGAATATCCGGTCGTTGATGGTAACAGCAGCGTCCTTGATGAAAGTTCCTCTGCCTTCTTGATTGATTGTTCCAGTACTTTCTCAGTGTTCTCTCTTTTGTATTCTTCAAAATACAACGTTTCTTTGCTAAACATGCTCATACCTCCCGTTTGATAGAAAAAAGGCCGACTTTCATCGGCCCTTAATGATTGACTTTTAACGTTCTTTACTCCAAGAGTCCGAGTCCTTCGAGGTATTCTTCAGCGACATCCTCAGGTTCTTCTCCCTCGGCATCCACAAGATAGTTCAACCTTCTCATGATGTTTGCGTTCAGGTATTTTGCGAGTGGCGCGAGAACTTCCTTAACTTCGGGATTTTCCTCGTAATATTCTCCGTTAACCGTCACACAGGGATTATAAATGGGGAAGAATTTCTTGTCATCTGTAAGGACCTTAAGGTTGTATTTGTTTAACTTACCATCTGTTGTAAATACCATGGCCACCTGGATATTCCCTCTGGATATTGCCTCGTAGGTCACGCCGGTTTCCATGGTTTTGACATTTCTTTTGTCAACTTCCATGCCGTATTCTTCAGCCATTGCAAAGAACCCGTCCGGCCTGTCGTAGAATTCAAAATTAACTCCCATGATAAGATCCATATCCCCGCTGTTTACCAGTTCTGCCAGATCGCTGATCGTTCTCAGGTTATGCTCAGTGGCAAATTTCTGAGTGACAGCGAGCCCATATGAGTTGTTAAAGTCTATTCTGTCGAACCAGATGACGTCGTTTTCTTCTTTTTCGATTTTTTTGACCTCTTCATAAAGTTCGATGGGATCTCTTATAACGGTCTCCTTTTTAAGGTAGGAAGTCCAAGCCGTTCCTGTATATTCGGAATACATATCCACCTGTCCTGTTTTTAAAGCCGTTCTGACTGCAAAAGAGCTCATTCCGAAATTTTCAGAAACATCATATCCGTTTGCTTCAAGCAGCTGGCTTATCATACTGCTGAGGATGTACTGCTCTGTGTAGTTTTTCGAACCAACAGACACATCGTCTGCTGAAAATCCAACACTGAAAATGATCAAAGTGGCTAATAATAGTACAAAAAGTTTCTTCATTAAAAAACACCTCCGTAAAGTTTATTCTTTAGCTAATAACAAACCGTCCGAGATAACCTTCTTTTGAATAAGACCAAGAATATTGTCCACGGCCACAGCGAGTATCGCAACGGGTAGAGCTCCTGCAAATATCTTTGAAACATCCATCATTCTCAGACCGATATATATGATCTCTCCAAGTCCGCCGGCACCAACTATCGAAGCAATTGCTGCTGTTCCGATGTTAATGACGGCAGCTGTTCTGATCCCCGATGCAATGGCCGGTATTGTTGTGGGGAGCTCGACTTTGTACAATATCTGATGCTCTGTCATCCCCATGCCTTTTGCCGCTTCTTTCATTGCCGGCGAAACGTTGAGAAGGCCTGATGCTGTGTTAAAAACGATGGGCACCAAACTGTAAAGGAAAAGGGCAAATATGGCCGGCAGGGCACCAATTCCCATGTATATAAAGACCAGGGCGATAACGGCAACACTTGGTACGGCCTGTGTTGCTCCTGTGACAGAAAGAACAGCGTGACCAATCTTTTCTCTTCCGGGCCTCGTAGTCCAGATACCGATAAACATTCCTACGGCTATCGCGAACACCCACGAGATAAAAAAGAGATAGAAATGCTCCCAGGTCTTTTCAAGAATATATTGAAAATTGTTCATCAGATAAGAAAACAGCTCCATAAAATCACTCCTCGTTGTGCTCGAATTGCCCCATAATATCCACAAGTGTTTTGAACCTAATGATACCGAGTAGTTTATCTTTGGAATTGACAACAGGACAACTGGTGATGCCGGCTTCAACCATGGTGGTAATCGCCTCCATCAGATTGGAAAACGGCTGAATTGATTCTGTCGGTTTGACGTGATCTTCGAGCATATCGTTTCTGTCCCGTTTTTTGAGATATTTCAAGGTGACATACCCCTTTAGCTTTCCCTTCTTTCCAACAACCAGCATGAATTTCTTTTTGTTCTTTTCAATCAAGTCAATAGCGGATCCCACCGTTTTGGTCTCCGTCAGATTGATCGACGCAAAATCGGTGATGTAATTGTCCTTGACTCTCAGCATTTCAAGACCTTTCAAAGCGCGGTCCGACCCCAGGAGGCTTTCCACAAACTCATTGTGTGGATTGTTGACAACGTTGATGGTATCGTCGTATTGAACGATTTTTCCGTTGTCAAGTATCACGATCTTGTCCCCGAGTTTTATGGCCTCTCTGATGTCATGCGTGACGAATATGATGGTCTTTTTGATCTTCTGTTGAATCTCAAGGAAGGCATCCTGTAGTTTTTCTCTGTTGATCGGATCGATGGCTCCGAATGGTTCGTCCATCAAGATGACATCCGGATCCGCTGCCAATGATCTGGCAACCCCGATTCTCTGTTTCTGCCCTCCGGAAAGCTGTGCCGGGTATTTATGAAGATTAATATCCGGATCCAGATTGACCAGCTCCAGCAGTTCAACAACCCGTTTGTGTATTTTATCATCAGGCCACTTAAGAAGTCTCGGGACGACGGCAATATTATCATGAACATCCATATGCGGGAACAAACCGATATCCTGTATGGCATAGCCGGTAGAACGTCTCAAATCAATTGTGTTTAAGTTGTCAATGGATTGGTTGTCAAAAAGAATATCCCCCGATGTCCTTTCTATGAGCCTGTTGATCATCTTCAAAGTTGTCGTCTTTCCACATCCCGAAGGGCCAATCAACACGGTCAACTTCTTCTCCTCGAAGGTCATACTAACATTATCGACAGCCTTTAATGCACCATTTGAATATATTTTTGTTAGATCTTTCAGCTCAATTTTCACCTGATCACCTTTCCTCTCTTGAGACTTTTATACCCTTTGGGGTAACCCAGTCTTCTACTCTTATAAGGGCATAATTGGTTCCGATACCCAGAGCGGCTACCAAAATTGCTCCCAGAAGGACCATGTTTAATCTGGATCGACTGAGTCCGGAAAAGATAAAGTATCCAAGTCCTCTGGCGCCGATTAAATAGGCGATTGTTGTGACAGCAACCCCCATAACAGCTGCATTCCTGAGCCCAGCCATGATGATTGGAACCGCGAGCGGGATTCGAATCTTAAAGAGTATCTGTTTTCCGGTCATCCCCATCCCTTTTGCCGCTTCAACGATAGCCGGGTCCACTTCCTGAATGGCAACAAGCGTATTTCTAATCAGAGGCAGCAACGAATAGACAACAACTGCAATAACAGCCGGCGGAACACCTAAACCTGCGTTAAAGGGAGCCAACAACAGAACCATGAATCCAAAAAGTGCCAGTGACGGGATTGTCATCAGCACACTCGCTATGTAAATAACACCCTTTGCCAGTTTGGGCTTTCTTGAGATGCCGATACCTATTGGCACGCCAATACCAATGGAGATCGGCAGGGCTATGGCAATAATCTGGATGTGCCGCAAAAGCTCAGTGATAATCTGATCCCAGTTCTTCCCGATATATTCAAAAAACTCCATATACAACCTCCTGTCTTTGTTCTTAGTCAGAATAGGTTACCCCAAAACAAAATCACAGGGTTTTAAGCCTGTCTATCAAAAATATTATTATTTAGAAATGAGTTATGATTAAACCATCATCAAGTAAAAAAAGAAGTAATTAAGCGAAAAATGAAAAAACAACACATAATTGCCTTTCAAAAACCATAATACCATAAAATTCGATTAATGTCAACAGTTAAAGCCCCGCCTACAATTAAGCAGACAGGGCTGCATAAATGAGTTGATTTAACTTAGGATACCAGCCAGTTTGTCAACAAAACGATCAATATCCTCCCGGCTGACCCAGTAGTTTGTTACAAAACGCCACTCCCCACTCTCGCGTGGATTGACGATGATGCCGTGCTTCTCCAGTTCATTGACGATTCTGTCAGTGTCATCGGTTTGTATATCGCAGAACACCATGTTGATATCCGCTTTATTCTCATGCACATCCACCTTGTCGATTTCGGAAAGTCTCTTGGCCAGATAACGCGCGTTGTCATGGTCTTCTTTCAGTCTCTTTGACATCTTCTCAACAGCAATAATCCCGGGGGCTGCAATCACCCCGGCCTGTCTCATGCCGCCGCCCATAATCTTCCGGTTTTTTCTGGCTCTTTCGATAAACTCATTGGTTCCCACCAGCATAGAACCAACCGGGGCACAGAGCCCTTTCGAGAGGCAGAACATGACAGAATCCGCCTTTTCGGCAACAACAGCAGGATCACATCCAAGCGCCTGAGCCGCATTGAAGATCCTGGCCCCGTCGAGATGAACGTTGATATTTCTTGTTTCGGCCATTTTCTTGATGGAAGCCATCTTTTCAAGCGGGATAACTCTTCCCGATGAATGGGCATTTTCCATACAGATAAGGCCCGTTCTTGGAAAATGAATATCCTCGCCACGGATAAGGCTTTCGATTACCTCTGTTTCGGGATAGCCTTGAGAATCATCAAAAAAAGAGAGCTGAACCCCGGCTATAACGGCGGAAGCCCCTGCCTCGTGAACAAAGATATGAGCATTTCTTCCGAGAATAACCTCATCGCCTCTCCGTGTATGTGTCAAGATGGCCAGCTGATTCCCGAAAGTTCCCGAGGGGACCAGCAATCCGGCTTCTTTTCCCAACCCCTTTGCGGCCAGCGCTTCCAGTCTGTTCACTGTGGGGTCATCCCCGTAAACATCATCTCCAACTGCAGCCTCTGCCATTGCCTTTCTCATTTCTTCAGTGGGTTTTGTAACCGTATCACTGCGTAAATCTATGGATTTCATCAAACTTCCTCCCTTTCATCTGTTATTTCCTTTTCAATCCTTCTATAGAGATCCTTTTTCTTTCTGAGAACATCCTCCTGATCGTAATTTTGGATACAACTCTCCCGGCATTTCTCACAGGGTGCCCTGAATTCATTTAAAGACTTCCCCAAGGCCTGTGCCAATGCCCGGGGATCTTTGAACGGGACGAGATATCCGTTTTTACCGTTTTCGATCTGCTCCCGAAGTCCTCTGACATCCGTTCCAACAACGGGGACACCCATGCTTAGTGCCTCCAGCGTTGAGACGGGCATCCCCTCTCTGTGTGAGGGGAGGGCGAAAACATCCGTTATACTCAGTATTTCCGGTACGTCCTGCCTTTCACCGGTGAAAATAACGTTCTTTTTCAGGTGGTATTTGTCGATCGTATTCCAGATTAAATCCTTAGTCTTCTTCTCCTTGTCGTCTTTTTGAACCTCCCCTACAAGGATCAGTTTTATTCGCGGCATTTCCCGCTTTAAGATATACAAGGCCTCCAGAAGCTCGACCAGGCCTTTCTCTTTTTTCAGGCTGCCGGTATATGTGATAACCTTTGATTCGGTATCGATCTGGAATTCATCGTACAGCTCCTTCTTCTTTCCCGGGTTGATCCGCAGGGGATTAAAAACCACCTTCGTATCAATGCCGACACTGTTGAGATTGATGATTCTGTCCTCATCCAGAAAATGCTTTTCAACGGCGGTTTTTCTGTCTTCCTCGTTGATCGTTAAGAGATAATCCGTGTATTTTTTGGCCTGATGCTTCTCAAGCCATAAATAATAATGATACAGGAATGGATTCATCTCCTCGTGAAACGCAAACCCATGGGCTGTATAGATGGTTTTTGGAATCCCTGCCTTCCTGGCCGCCGGTCTGGACAGGAAAGAGATTATCGGGGTATGTGTATGGACCACATCCGGCTTCATCCCCTGAAACAGCTCAAGCATTGTATTGTAAGTGGTGAAGAGTTGCCAGAGTGAGAAATGCTTGGGTATATTGACATCAAAGACGGAGATCTTGTTGTCTATGATGATGACATTGTCCTGTAGGATTCCATCGGGATCTGAGGTAATAATATCAACATCATGTCCCATCTGTGAGAGCATTTCAATAAAGGGGAGAAAAAAATGCTCCACCGCCTTTGAATCATCTATTACTTGAACGATTTTCATCGATTCACCTTATCCTTTCAAGATCTATTGATGGTATTTCAATCTATTTGATCATTTGGTTATAATCGGCTTGGCTTTTGGCGTTAAATTATAACATGCTTCGATTGTCTGTTCGGTCTATATCGTTCAAGAGGTATGGTATCATAAATCATATCATAATGAAGTGGAAGGTGAAAGATTGTTTGAGAATAATCGAGTCTGTAAACTACTCGGCATTCAATATCCTGTTTTAGAAGGTGGTATGGCCTGGGCGGGCACTGCTGCTTTAGCAGCAGCGGTTTCGAACGCCGGCGGTTTGGGAACTATCGGGGCCGCAGCCATGCAACCGGGAGAACTTCGTGAATCTGTTAAAAAAGCAAAACAGCTCACCGACAGGCCCTTTGCCGTTAATCTGGTCCTCATTAATCCTGATGTTGACAGGCAACTGGCAGTTCTTTACGAAGAGGGGGTTTCAACGATCATTTTTGGTGCCGGTAATCCTGCAAAACACCTCAAAAAGGTTAAGGAGAGAGGAATAAAGGCCCTCGGGGTGGTGTCGTCCACCAACCTGGCCATCTTCCTTGAAAGAGCCGGAATCGATGCCATTATTGGGGAAGGGCTTGAGGCGGGGGGGCATATCGGAACTGCCACCACCCTCACACTGACACCATCGCTCACTAAAGCACTGGATGTTCCGGTTATTGCGGCCGGAGGTATAGCTGATGCCGGGACAATGAAAGCCGTTTTTTCACTGGGGGCCGAAGGAATACAGATGGGCACAAGATTTTTATGTTCCCATGAGGCTGAAATACATCCGCATTACAAGGAGCTGATCGTTAAAAAAGGACTGAGAGATTCAACCATCACAGGTGATGATTTGGGTCATCCGGTCAGGGTGATCAAATCCAGATTTATTAAGAAGATGAAAAAGCTGGAGAGAGAGGACCCGGAGAAAGCGGAAAAAATCATGCTTGGTTCACTTTCAAAAGCCGTTAATGAGGGCAATCCTGATAATGCCTCTTTTATGGCAGGATTATCAATGGACAATATCAATGAGATACTGAGTGTAGAAACGATTATCCAAAACACCATCAAAGGATTTGAAAGGAGTATGAATGAAGGACATCAATGAAACAAAGACAATCATCAAACAGTGGAAGGACAAAGTCGATGAAGAGGGCGAATATCTTGGAAACGGCATTCTGAAGATCGACAGCTTTGTCAATCATCAGATTTATCCCGATATGATGAACAATTTTGCTACGGCGGTTCTCAATGCTTTTGGGGATCAGGATATCTCCCGTGTGATCACCATTGAAACTTCCGGTATCGCCCCGGGGTATGCGGTAGCTGATGCATTGAATGTTCCCCTGGTCTTTGCAAGAAAGAAAAAACCTATCACAATGAGAAACGCCTATTCAAAAAATGCCCCTTCCCATACAAAGGGTGGTGTGGTCACATTGTACCTATCCTCACAAATGCTTAATGAAGGGGAAAGGGTCCTCCTTGTTGATGATTTTCTGGCGAGTGGAAAGACGATTCACGCAATGGGCAAGATTATTGAAGAGGCCGGCTGCGAATTAACGGGCATTGCCACGCTTGTTGAAAAGACTTTTGAAGGTGGAAGAAGACTGCTGGAGGATGAATTTAACGTACCTGTCTTCGGTTTGCTGAGGATTGCAGCGTTATCGGAAAACGGAATAGCCTTTGAAGAGGGGACCGGAACGGAGTAAAACAACATGATAAAAAGAACACTGACGATACTCTCAAAAATGCCTTATTTATCAATAAAAGGGCTTTCAGATAAACTGGATGTCTCTCCCGGCATGGTCGAGGCACTCCTTGAGGATATGAAGAGACTCGGGTACATCAAAGAGGAGCAATGCGACTCAAGTTGCTCAAGTTGTCAACTCGCTACTTTTTGCTCTGGCGAGAGCAATGGGATTATATACTGGCAGATAACCGAAAAGGGTAAAAAGGCCATAGAAAGTCCATAATAGTCTAAAGAAGCGTTTCAAACGTGTTTTCCCTGTAGCGTCGGTCTGCCTCATTAAACTCAGTGATCCAGGTATCATCCAAATGGAAATAGCCTGTGTAAGGGGCTTTCAGGTTCGTTATGAGGGACAGGTTATGCATCACCCAGATGCCGCCCGGGGTTCTGTACCAGATATAAGAAAGCAGAGCACCGTTGTTGTCATAGCGTTTAATCCCATAGGTCAGGTAGACCTCCGAACCGGGATAGCACATCGCCCGCGTAAAGTTGAGTGCCTTTCTCAGATCAAAATGCTTTCCGGACTCTTCAAAGGCATTCTGAGCATAGGCAACCCCGATCATTTTAAGCTTTACCAATTCCCCGTCAGCAATCACTTCTAATGTGAACGGATCCAGTATCTTATGGACGGTGACCTTTTGATAGTGAACGGGTACGGTCTCAAACGGATAGGAAAAGAGCGCACCGTTTCTCGTCAAAGTGTTAGAAAAGCCAACCGTTACGATTATCACCGAAAAAACTATCACTAACAGCTTCTTGTCAACCATTAAACTCACCTCTGCAGCCCATTATATCATTAAATCGTTTAACCCCTATTCATTGTGGCGGTGTAGTACCCGAATACACAAGAGCCCATTCGCTTTTTAGAATGGATTTTTCAATCGACCTTCAATAACTCCAATTTTAAAAACCTTATGCCTCTAATCAGAAATAATCAACTCTAAAAACGACTGATGCTTTCTTTTCAGACTTGAATTGTTTTCTGAAAGGTATATGATAGATATGTGATAGGTGATTCACCTATGAAGAAAGCGAAGGAAGTTGAAAGCTTAACCCAACGGATTGATCAGATTTAAATATTTCATGGAGGTGTTGTTTTGAAACTAAAAGGAAAATGTGCGTTAATAACAGGTGGAGCAAGGGGAATCGGAAAAGAGACGGCCCTGATGTTTGCAAAAGAGGGAGCCAATGTTGCCGTTTGTGACCTTCTCGACGATGACTTGAAGCAGGTGGAGAGTGAAGCTGCTGGATTTGAGGGAACTGTTAAGGGGTTCCATCTTAATGTAACAGACCGGGAAAAGATTGACAAAGTCCTCGGAGAGGTGAAAGAGACGTTTGGGCAGATTGACATACTCGTCAACAATGCCGGTATAACAAAGGACGCATTTCTCATGAAGATGACGGAGGAACAGTGGGATCAGGTCATTGACGTTAATCTCAAGGGAGTCTTCAATATGACCCAGGCTGTGTCAAAGATGATGAAAAAGACCGGTGGTGTTGTTCTTTCAACCTCATCGGTTGTCGGCGTTTACGGAAATGTGGGCCAGACAAACTACGCCGCATCAAAGTCAGGTATTATCGGCATGACCTACACATGGGCAAAAGAACTCTCAAGGTATAAGATCAGAGTGAATGCTGTGGCCCCCGGCTTTATCCAGACCCCGATGACCGAGAACCTGCCGCAAAAGATTCTCGATCACATGAAGGACAAGACACCGTTGAAGATGCTCGGAGAACCCAAAGACATTGCAAATGCCTTTTTGTTCCTGGCAAGTGACGATGCAAGATATATAACCGGTCAGGTCCTGGGAGTAGACGGCGGGCTGGTCATTTAAAGAAAGGATTCTGTTTAAATTGAGAAGAGTTCCAAAATCGGCAAGGGGAGAGGCAACCTGGAAACGGATATTTGACAGTGCACAAAGACTCTTTTTGGAAAAGGGCTATCACAAGACATCTGTACTCGCCGTTTCAAAAGAGGCGAGTATCTCTCCTGCCACTTTTTATCAGTATTTTGGCTCGAAAAACGAGATATTTGAGATGATTTTGGAGTCTTTTCAAAATGAATTTTTCAACCTTGTCAAAAGTGTTTTCGGATCAAACCTGCCGTTTAACGAGAAGATTGCAGTCTTAACCGAACGGGTCTTTGACACATTCTGGCGCTTTCGCGCTGAATACAAAGTCTTTCGGGAAGCAGAATTTATTGATAAGAAACTGTGTCTCAGTTTTCACAACACCATTAAGGAGTCCCTTGTTGAAACCGGTATTTTCTCTGACGATCCCCTTGAAATAGATGCCGTATTCTGGTTCTATTTCGGTCCCCTTTTCTATATTGCAGGATACTGGATTCTCTGGCAGAACCGGGAGGTTCCCGACAACACCCGATCTAATCTTCAGGCATTTTACTTAAAGGGAATCTCCGCCTCGAATACACAACCTTCCAGAAATGTCTTTACATTAAACAGAGAGGTCTTCCAACCGGTTGAAGGTCTGAAAATGAAGCCTCAAAGAAGGTTGAACAGAGGGGAACAGAGCAAAAAGAAACTCCTTGACAGTGCTGAGAAACTCTTTGGAAACAGAGGCTATTTCGAGACAACAGTTCATGAGATCTGTTCGGATTCCGGATTGAGTGTCGGGACGTTTTATTTGTACTTTTCCTCAAAGTTTGAGATATTACGGGTCCTCGTAGAGAGAACAAGTAAAGAACTGAGACACATCATAAAACAATACATGAACCGGTTTGAAGATAGACGGGATCAGGAGATTGCCGGTTATAAGGGGTTTCTGGCCTTTTTCAGTCAACACTCGAACATGTACGGTGTTGTCAGGGAAAGTGAGTTCATTGATTCGTGCGTCACGCTTGAATACTATAATTCCCTTCAAGAACCGTACAAGCATTCTCTTGAAAAGGCGATGAAAAAAGGCCAGATAAGAAAAACGGACTCTGATGTACTGACATCGATATTAATGGGCATCGGACATCTGCTCGGGCAGTCTCTCCTGATCCTTGAAAAAACGGAAACCGGTGAGTTTTCACATTATTTAAAACCACTTTCCGTGAGAGTTCTGGAAGGTTTTAAAGTCGGGAAGACGGAAAGGAAAGAACACCATATCACAGGAGGTCAAAAATGAAGAAAGTATTTATAACAGGAGCAAAAAGAACGGCCATCGGCACACTCGGGGGAACACTGAAAAAGACGTCAGCGGTCAAACTCGGCGTTACAGCGGCAAAAGCTGCGATGGCACAATCCGGAATCAAAGGTGACAACATAGATGAAACAATCGTGGGGAATATATTATCCGCCGGACAGGGAATGGGGCCCGGCAGACAGGTCAGTATCCATGCCGGTGTTCCCGAGGAGAAACCGGGTTATACCGTTAATATGGTATGCGGTTCCGGAATGAAATCAGTCATGACAGGCGCCAGCGACATCTTACTCGGTGAGGCCGATACTGTTCTGGCCGGAGGTATTGAAAATATGACCATGGCCCCTTATCTCCTGCCGAAGGGAAGATTCGGGTACAGGCTTGGAGATGGAAAAATCGTTGACCATCTTGTCAGCGATGGCCTCACGGATGTTTTTAATGCCTATCATATGGGCGTTACAGCTGAAAACATTGCTGAACGGTACGAGATCAGCAGAGCACAGCAGGATCAATTTGCCGCTGAGAGTCAAAAGCGTGCCGGACGGGCGATGGAAGAAAACAAATTTCAGGAGGAAATCACGCCCGTTGAGATTAAGACCCGAAAGGGAACCGTTACTTTCGATAAAGATGAGCATCCGAGACCGCAGACAACGGTGGAAAGCCTGGGAAAGTTGAGACCTGCATTTAAAAAAGAGGGTTCCGTCACGGCGGGAAACTCATCCGGGATCAACGACGGGGCTTCAATGACCGTTATCATGAGTGAAGAGAAGATGAATGAACTCGGTGCCAAACCGCTTGCTGAGCTGGTAGCCTTCTCACAACACGGCGTTGAGCCGGCTGTTATGGGACTGGGTCCTGTCGGAGCCATCCGTAAAGTCCTGAAAAAAGCAAATATGAAATTAACGGATATTGAACTGCTTGAGCTAAATGAGGCCTTTGCTGTCCAGAGCCTGGGCGTCATGATGGCGCTTGAAAAAGAACACGGTGTCAGCCGTGAATGGTTAATGGAGCGAACCAACGTCAACGGAGGCGCAATCGCCCTCGGACATCCTGTTGGATGCACGGGTAACCGGATCATCGTCACGCTCCTCTATGAGATGAAAAAGAGAGGACTCAAGTACGGTCTCGCCAGCCTTTGCATAGGCGGAGGCATGGGAACAGCTGTTATCTTAAAGAATTGTGAGTGAAAAGAGGGTTTAAAATGTCCGAAGACATCATCGGTATAAAGGGAATAGGCACCTATTTTCCCGACAACGTGGAAACAGCGGAAGATATTGCAAAGAAGACCGAGATCCCCGAAGAAGTGATCAAGGAAAAATTCGGAGTCTATCAGAAGACCGTCCCCGGACCGGAAGACACGGCGAGTAACATGGGGCTGAAGGCGGCCAAAAAGGCCTTGAAGGATGCTGGAACAAATCCCTCTGATATTGATCTGGTGGTCTGGAACGGGGCTCAACACAAGGATTTCCCATGCTGGCTGGCCAGTCTGGATGTTGCTCACAGGCTCGGCGCTGAAAATGCCTGGGGATTTGATATGGAAGCGATGTGCGGCTCCATGATGGCCGGTTTTGAAACGGCCAAGAGCCTGATGAGAAACAATTCTGACCTGAAGAGGGTCCTGCTTGTTTCAGGTTACAGGAATAACGATCTGATCAGTTATGATGAGCCGTCAACCTCATTTATGTATGACATAGGCGCCAGCGGCTCCGCCGTTGTTCTTGAAAAAGGGTTGAACGAGAATGTCATCCTCTCCTCTTCCTTCAAAGGAGACGGCTCATTCTCAAGGGGCTGTTATGTCCCGGTTGGCGGCAACGATTCATGGCCGATGAAACCGGAGGATGTGAATGACTTTCATTTCAAAGTCAAAGGGGATGTGAAGGCCTTCAAGAAGAAACTGGGGGAAAAGACACTCCCCAACTTCTTCTGGGTGATACGGGATTCTTTGAAAAAATCCGGCTATTCGCAGAAAGATATTGATTATCTTGCGATCCTTCATTTCAAGCGTTCTGCACATGACATGATCATGGAAGAGCTGGAACTGAGCCCGGAACAGACAACATACCTTGAACAGAACGGGCACACGGGGCAGAATGATCAGATCATTTCCATGGAACAGGGTTTAAAGGACGGAAAAATCAAGCAAGGCTCCCTGATCGTACTGGTAGGTGCCGGATTGGGTTTTGTCTGGGCATCATCGGTTGTAAAATGGGGACCTTACCAATAAAAACCGGTTTGTTTTTTTAACCGAGGAGTGATTGGATGAACAACTTTTTTAATGATTACAATAAGAAGAAAACAACACATACGGACGTCTTGAATTCAGTCAAATCATCCGACGTGATTGTTTGCGGTATGGCCGGGATGGAGCCACAGACATTTCTCACTGACCTGCACACAATAGCAAACAGGGTCCGGAATGTTGAGATCTACACCTGCCTGAACATGAAGACTTATGATTTTTACATGTCAAAGGATTACGAGGGGGCCTTCATCAACAACTCCTGGTTTCACAACGCCGGGATCAGAAAGGCTTTAAAATCAGGACTTAAAACGGCAACCTATGTCCCAAACAACTTGCATGAGGCCGGTACGAATCTGCTTTCCATTCAGGATCCGGACTATTATATCGGCATTGCCTCCTCGATGGATGATCACGGATTTCTAACGGTCTCACTCAGTGCCACTTATGAAAAAGACGTTATCGAAAGGGCTAAAAACGTCGTTTTGGAGGTCAATCCGAACACACCGCGTACTCACGGGGATACCCAGATCCATATCTCTCAGGTTGATCATCTGTATGAAGTGGATTATCCGGTTCCCGAGCTACCCAATATCCCCCCGAGTGAAACAGATGAGAAGATCGCCTCCCATATTGCCGGCCTCGTAAATGACGGCGCAACCCTGCAGATCGGCATCGGCGGCATACCGAATGCGGTTGCCGGTCTTTTGAAAGACAAAAGGAATCTCGGCATTCACACCGAGATGTTCACCGAATCAATGATAGACCTCTTTGAGGAGGGTGTCATCACCAATTCCGAAAAGACGCTCTGGCCCGGGAAGGCAATATGCACGTTTGCACTCGGTACCAGGAGGATGTACGATTTCATCGAAGACAATCCCGGTGTCTGGCTTTTACGGGGGAATTACGTCAACGATCCCTATGTGATATCACAGAACGACAACATGGTGAGCGTCAACACGGCGATCATGGTGGATCTGACCGGTCAGGTCTGTTCTGAGGCGATAGGCACACGCCATTTCAGTGGAACGGGTGGCCAGCTTGATACCCACAGAGGCGCTGTCATGAGCCGGGGCGGAAAAGGAATCATTGCTCTCTCCTCGAGGACAAAGAAAGGTAAATCCAAGATCGTCTCCATCATGCCTCAGGGCTCTCCTGTGACCGTACCGAGACATGATCTTGACTACGTGGTGACGGAATACGGAATCGCAAAAGTAAGAGGATTACCGGTGAATCAAAGGGTTGAGGCTCTCATCAGTATTGCCCATCCCGATGATAGAGAAGCATTGAGAAAACAGGCCTTTGACATAGGGCTTATATAACCTTTAAAGGAGGAATAAAGAATGAAAAAGCTTTTAATCATGTTTATCGTCATTGCGATGTTGTTCAGTTTCTCGTTTGCTGCCAACGCAGAGAATGGTGTTACTGAGGACAGTGTCAAGATCGGTTCTTTCCAGGCACTTTCAGGACCCGTTGCGGGTATTGGTGTATCGATGAAAAAAGGGATGGTCGCCTACTTTAACTGGATCAACAATAACGGTGGCGTACACGGTAGAGATGTTGACCTGCTCGTTGTCGATGATCAGTTTCAGCCTTCCAAGACAGTCGTTGAGGTCAAGAGAATGGTGGAGCAGGACAATGTTTTCTCCATCGTCGGCGGACTCGGAACACCCGGTTGTCTCGCCGTTATGGATTATCTGAATGAAAAAGGCGTTCCCTTTGTCTATCAGGGGAGCGGTTCAAGCAAGCTCTCAATACCACCGAAAGAATACATCTTCTCCGTTCAGCCGAACTACATCACAGAGGCTAAACTGGTTGGAAAATATCTCACCGAGATTGTCAAGAAGAGAAGAATCGGTATGATCTACAGGGCTGATGAAGCCGGAAAAGAAGCCTTCAAATCTCTCAGAGACTGGTTGGCCGAGAACGGAATGGAAGACAGACTTTCAAGAGCCATCGCCGTTGAACCGGACAAGACGTCTTTCGATAATGAGATCATCAAGCTGATGCAGTCGGGTGCGGACTCCGTTTATCTGCTCACATTCCTGAGCCAGACAGCCAACATCCTGAAACAGTCGGCCAATTATGGCTTTGAACCGCTCTTTGTTGGCGCTTATCCGAATGCCGATTTACAGATACTCAGCCTTGCAGGTCAGGCAGCACAGGGATTTGAAAGCATGGCATGGGTTGACCTGGGCGATCCGGAATCAGAGGTTTATCAGAAATACATCAGTATCTTTCAGGAGACTTATCCCGAAGAAATCCCCGATGCTTACGCCGCAGCAGGATTCATAGCCGCTGAGATTTTCACAGAGGCACTGGAGAGAGCGGGAGAAGATCCCACAAGAGCAAAACTGGTAAAGGCACTGGAAGGCATGGACAGCTGGCAGGGTCTCATCACGCCGTTGATAACATACAGTGAATTCAACCCTGATAACGAGATGTGCAGAACCGGTCTTCAGGCCATGTATGTCATGAAGATTCAGGGCGAGGAATTTGTGAAACACGAAGATTGGATAAAGCTGGGAGAATAAGCTGAACATAAAGACATAGGGGCTTTTTTTAAAGCCCCTTTTGTACATTTTTTCGTGAAGGTGATAGATGATGACAGAAAATGAAAAAGATATCTTAATGGATATACAAAACGTAACCGTGAAATTTGGCGGACTAACCGCCGCCTCTGAGATCGATCTGGAGATCCGGGAGGGCATTATTCACTCGCTCATAGGGCCAAATGGTGCCGGGAAAACCACCATTTTCAACGTTATTACCAGAGTCATTGAACCATCTGAAGGGGAGATCACCTTTGACGGAAGGGACCTGATGAAACTGCAACCCCATCAGATCATCCAGATTGGCATCTCAAGGACCTTTCAGAACCTTGAAATATTTAAACTGATGTCCGTAAGAGACAATCTCCTTGTTGGAGATCACGTCAATGTGGACACCGGATGGTTTAAAGAAGCCTTCCAGACGTCGAAACTGGAAAGTGAAGAGAAAGATGCGTCAACCAAAGTCGAAGAAATGGCTGAATTTCTGGGAATAAAGAACAGGCTGAACAGCTTTGCCGGGATGCTTCCCTATGGTCTTCAGAAGATGGTCGAGATCGGAAGGGCGCTTATCTCATCTCCAAAAATCCTGTTACTGGACGAACCGGCAGCCGGTTTGAATCCATCTGAGACGGATTTCCTCAAGGAAATCATCATGAAGATTAAAGAAAGAGGGATCACCGTCTTTCTCGTTGAACACGACATGTCGCTGGTCATGGATATATCCGATTATATATCGGTTATGAACTTTGGCAAGAAGATAGCCGAGGGCACGCCGGATGTCGTCAAAAACGATCCGGAGGTCATAAAGGCTTATTTAGGAGAGAGTAAATATGCTTAAATTAGACAATGTCAAACTTAAATATGGATATGTGACGGCTTTGAAAGGCATTTCACTGGAGGTAGAAGAAGGAAGTATCACCTGTCTTCTGGGCGCAAATGGCGCCGGTAAATCAACAACATTGAGAGCTGTTTCGGGCTTAAACGAGATCTTTGAGGGGACGATCACGTTCAAAGATGAGGAGATTCAGAACAGAGCGCCGGATGACATCGTTAAAAGAGGTATCATCCATTGTCCGGAAGGACGAAAACTCTTCCCGGATCTCTCTGTCTATGAAAACCTTCTGGCCGGGGCTTATGTGATTAAGGATAAAGAGCTCATAAAAGAAAAACTCGAGGAAGCCTACAGTTTATTTCCGATACTCAGTGAAAGAAAGCGCCAGTTGGCCGGAACACTATCTGGTGGAGAACAGCAGATGCTTGCAGTGGGACGCTCTTTAATGGCCGATCCGGATCTATTGATGCTGGATGAACCGTCACTCGGCCTCGCACCGATTATCTTTGAACAGATATTCGACACCCTGCTTGAATTAAAAAAGAAGGGGAAGACCATCTTTCTGGTCGAACAGAACGCAAATGCTGCCCTCCATATTTCCGATTACGCTTATATCATTGAAGTCGGTTCGATTACATTAGAGGGCAACGCAAAAGAACTGTTGACAAATGAAAAAGTCAAAGAAAAATACCTGGGGGGTTAGGTGATATTATGCAGGAACTGATTTTAGGACTAAGAGACGGAAGCCTTTTTGCACTTGTGGCCCTCGGGCTCGTCATAATCCACAGAACAACAGGGGTACTGAACTTTGCATACGGGCATATGGGGATGTTTGCAGTCTATATTACATTCACCTGTTTTGCAATCCTGAATATGCCGCTTCTGATAGCTGTTTCAATTGGTCTGCTTTTTGCAGTAGCGCTGGGACTTGTAACCGAGAGATTTCTGCTCCGCCCGATTCGGCATCTCTCCCATTCGGCGATGCTCATCATAACGCTGGGGATGCTGATGACCCTCGAGGGAATGGCACTGTGGATCTGGGGGCAGAATGTCCAGCAACTACCCAGTCTGATCACCGGGAAACCCCTGATGATAAACCTGGGA
This sequence comes from uncultured Thermotogaceae bacterium, assembly GCA_964631265.1. Taxonomy (GTDB): domain Bacteria; phylum Thermotogota; class Thermotogae; order MWEM01; family MWEM01; genus CAZVWW01. The sequence goes on along the minus strand of CAZVWW010000014.1, from coordinate 12,595 downwards.
GAAACATTCCTTGTGATCCCTCAACAGGATCTGCTGATCTTTATCCTGACAGGCGTTATCGTATTTGGCACATTCTTCTATTTGAAATATACAAAAGTGGGGCTTGCTGTAAGAGCTTCCTCACAGAATGAGGAGGCAGCGAAGTTGATGGGAATCCCCGTTGGCGGTGTGTATGGTTTTGCATGGGGATTCGGTGTTGCATTAAGTGCCTTGGCGGCAATACTGGCAGCCCCCAAGACATATGTCGAGCCCAATATGATGTTGAATCTTCAGATACAGGGGTTAACCGCAGCGGTACTGGGTGGTTTTGACAGTCTGCCCGGTGCTATCGTCGGCGGGCTTTTACTCGGCGTCATCGAGCAGTACGTGGGAGCTTTTATCTCCGCGGAGTTAAAACTCGCATTCGCTCTGATTATCATCATTGTGCTGCTGCTCATAAAACCCTCCGGATTACTCGGAAAATCGTCTCAAAGGAGGGTCTGATATGCAGAAGACAAAAAACTATACGCTCTTTGCAATCGCGTTGGCCGTTTTACCGCTGTTCTTTCTTAATCAGACGTTTCTGATCAGCATCTTTTCCCAGGTCATCATCTTCAGTATTGCAGCCCTCGGATTAAACATCCTGATCGGATTTGCCGGTCAGATATCGATCGGCCACGCAGCCTTTCTGGCGATTGGTGCCTATGTTTCCGCTGTTCTGACAAAGAATTTCAATTTCCCTTTTCTCGTAACCATCATCCTGTCAGGAGGTGTTTCAGGATTTTTCGGGCTTGTGCTCGGCTTTCCGGCTCTCCGCTTGAAGGGATTTTATCTGGCCATTGCAACGCTTGCTTTTGGTGTTGCCGTTGAAAAGATACTGGCGGCGTGGGATTTCGTTGGCGGGCACACCGGAATGGCCAATGTGCCCAATCCCGACCTCTTCGGGATTGAGATCCAGTCCGATATCGGAAAATACTACATCATTGCGGCAGTTGCCGTCTTTTTGTTTATAGTGGCCTACAACATCCTCCAGTCCAAGACGGGGAGGGCCTTTAAGGCCATCCGGGAGAGCGAGTTTGCAGCCCGTTCCTCGGGTATCAACATTGCCAAGTACAAGCTGATCGCCTTTATCATGAGTGCCGTTTATGCCGGTGTTGCCGGGTCCCTTTATGCCCATACAATCAACTACATCGGCCCTGCAGACTTTGGACTGGGGATTTCCATTAATCTCCTTGCCATGATCGTTGTCGGCGGACTCGCATCGATGTCGGGAAACTTTATCGGTGCGTCTATAATGGTAGCCGTTCCTTTCTTTTTCAGCCGGATCACACTCCCGATGTCGTTTATCTTCGGTCTGCTTCTAATATTTGTTGTTCTTTTCTTCCCCAAAGGACTCGGATACGCCCTGTACATCATACAATGGAAATACCTCAACAGGCCGTGGACATGGTTGAGAAAAAAGATAAGAAGTGAACAGTTCAAGGAGGAAAAGGCAATGTTTTTAAAATTTGGAGAGACGAAGATCCATTATGAAATCGATGGAAATCCGACGGGTGAACCGATATTCATGGTACACGGCAATTTCGCATCCTGGAGATGGTTTGAACCCACACTGAAGAGACTCAAAGGGTCTAAATATAAGGGAATTGCCGTTGACCTGCCGGGCTTTGGAGATTCGGACAAACCTGAGAGGACCATCAGCATCGAAAATTATGCAAAGGAACTCGAAGGATTTATCAACAGTTTTAAAACCGAGAAAGTCAATATTATTGCCCATTCACTCGGAGGAGCCGTCGTGATGAAATACGCGATCGATAATCCGGAGAAGATCAACAAGATCCTTTTCATTGATCCGGCTCCCGGAGACGGTCTTAAGACACCGGAGGAATATTTTCCGATACTTGAAACCTATAAACACAACCGCAGTCTCTTGAAGAAGGCCCTGTCAGGTATGGTTGTTTCAGGTGATCCGGATAAACTCCTCGGAAAACTCACCGATGATGCCCTGTTGATGGACCCAAGGGCATACACCGATAATGCCAGAGCGCTTGAAGATTATTACTATCTCGATTCACTGAAAAAGATCAAATCACCCGTTCTCTTCCTCGTGGGTGAGCACGATAAGTTGATCACAAAGAAGATGCTTGAAGAAACAGCACAACAACTGGAGAATTCGAGGATAGAGGAGATCGATGGTGTCGGCCATGCCGTGAATGTGGAAGACCCTGATCGATTTGTGAAGATCCTCCGGGATTTTTTTGATAATGAAAACCGTTCCGGGAATGATAAGACATGAGATTAACGCTGAAAGACGGTGGCGAATTATACTACGAGGTCCATGGCGGGGAAGGCCCCTGGGTGACTTTTTTAAACGGTATCATGATGAGTACCGCCAGCTGGGCCGGTTTTCTGGACGAGATGAAAAGAGATTATCGCCTCCTTCTGATGGATTTCAGGGATCAGGGGAGGTCCTCGAAGATGTCAACCCGGTACGATTGGAAGATTCATGTAAACGATCTCATAGAACTCTTTGACGAACTCTCGATTAAAACCATCAACCTGCTCGGTGTGTCTTACGGCGGGCAGGTTGGCCTGGAACTGACCCGAGAGTATCAGGACAGGTTAAATACCCTGATGCTCGTCAACGTCACACCGAAGGTGTCCAAATACCTGCAGGCGATCAGTGACAGCTGGGAACTGGCCGCTTCACTTGGAAGCGGCAGGGATTTTTTCACCGTTGCAATCCCCTCCATCTATTCAGATGTATTCTACGAGCAGAACCTCGACTGGCTCAAAGAAAGACAGGAAATGTTCGAGGAACTCCTGACGGAGGAATGGATGAAAGGGTTTACAAGGCTCTCAAAGAGCGCAAAGGACTTTGACTGTTCGGATCTGATCGAGGATATCCATGTTCCAACGCTTGTCCTCAGCGCGGATAGAGATATTCTCACCCCCGCCGGGGAGATGAAAGAGATGGCCGGGCGGATACCCGACAGTACCTATCTCAATATCCCCGACGCCGGGCATGCCGCTTTTTTGGAGAAACAACGGGAATTTCTATCTGCGGTCAAGGGATTTCTCTCTTTGAATAACTAGGTTTTAATACAGCTCTGATAATGGAGACAGACGGGATTCATTCTTACTCACCATGAATCTGTCTGTCTCTTTTTGCTTTTTGGGAAAAGGCCCTGTGGTATAATATTCTTAGACATGGTATATTAGCAACTTTCCATAACAGCTTATCATCACAAGAGGTGGAATTATGACATTCAGGGAATTTGTCATCAGAGAATTCCAGAAAGAGCTCGGGATTTTGGGATTTGAGCACGTCGCCCATTATGTGAGTGCCGGTCTGGTTGAGAATAAACAGATGAGCTGGTACTTCATGACCTATCCGGAAAAGCGTATTTCGGAACCGGCCGACCCCATTAAGCAAGAGCTCCATGATGAGATTGGAAAAAGAGCCCGGGCGATGATGCGGTTTCGAAGAGAGGGCGGGATCGAAAAGGATGATTTTTGCTGTATCAAACGAGACGGACAATGGTACACGGTTATCTGGTCGTTTAAAGAGAGTAAAGACCTCATCAGGTGTGAGTTCGGCCCCCATGGCAGCAAAGAAGCCGCTCTGTGCGATCCCCCGTTGATGGAAAAACCGGTTTATTGCTATAATGAACAGAAAAAAAAGGAAGAGAAATGTGTATCGTTGTTTGAAAGATTGAATTAAGTCGTGAAGCTTCACAAAACCAAGGGAGGTCATGATGAAAAGATTATTATGGTTGATAATTGTTTTGCTTATTTCAGGGACTGTACTTCTGTCACAAAACCCGGTTGTCGTTGCTTCGAAGATAGACACTGAAGGGGCACTCCTCGGAAACATGCTGGTCGTACTGCTTGAAGAGAATAATATCCCGGTCGAGAACCGGACTGAATTCGGGACCACCAGTGTTATCAGGACTGCGATTAAAAACGGCGAGATCGACATGTATCCCGAATATACCGGTAACGGCGGCTTCTTCTTTGAAGGAATCGAACCTGAGATCTGGAAAGACGATGAAGCCGGTTATGAGAAGGTCAAAGAAATTGATTATGAAAAGAACCGCATCGTATGGCTGACCCCGGCTGATGCCAACAACACCTGGGCGATAGCGATCCGCAAAGATATTGCAGAAGAAAACAATCTCAAGACGCTTTCTGATTTTGCAGATTATGTCAACGAGGGCTATAAGGTCAAACTCGCCGCTTCTGAGGAGTTTGTGACAAGACCGGACTCCTTACCGGCCTTTCAAAAGGCCTATGGCTTTCAGTTGTCAAGTGATCAGCTTATCACCTTCTCCGGCGGAAACACAGCACAAACCGAACGAGCGGCCGCACTCGGGACGGATGGGGTTAATACCGCGATGGCTTATGGCACGGACGGGGCGCTCTCTGCCCTCGGACTGATTGTCCTCGAGGACAATCTGGGTGTCCAGCCTGTCTACGAACCGACACCGATCATCAGAGAAGAAGTGCTCGATGAATATCCTTCAATAAAAGAGATCATCAAGCCCGTTTTTTCATCGCTGGATCTGGAGAAACTCCAGAAACTCAATTCAAAGATAGCCATTGAAGGGCTCTCGGCAAAGGACGTTGCTACGGATTATCTGCGGGGAGAAGGATTCATCAAATAAAGATGCCCGTTTTGAAAAGACGATACGACCCGGTTTTTTTATCCGGATTCTTTCTGGGCATCATCTGTTGCACTTTTCTGCCGTTCCTTTCGAAGAATCCCAGCAGATTGATGCCCGGTAATGAATTTCCGCTCTTCACCATATCACCTCTATTATCGGTTATATTGGTTATCATCTTGTCATTATCCCTGTTTTTTGAGCAGAAAGCTGAGAACCGAAAGAAAGATTTTTTCGTTCTGCTTTTTGTGTTTATCTGGTTTGCTTTGTTACTCTTTATAACAGGGCTTTCAGCGGACAGATTGTCCGACCCCGACAACCCGATTCAGCGGATCTCTCTATCCGCCGGTTTCTGGTTCAGTCTTTTTTCACTATACATTTTGCTCTTCTGCAAAAGACATTATCTCAATGCACATCCGTTGATCAAGGCCCTGTTCTCGGGAGGCACTTTGTTCTTTCTTTTGCTGTTATTGTTAAACAAAACATTTGACTCGCTCTCTTTGATGAAAGAATACACCAACAATTCGGAACGATTTGTTAAAGAGCTGATCAATCACATCTCGATCGCTTTCACATCGGTGGGATGGGGAATTGCCATTGGCATGCCGTTGGCAATCTGGGCCTGGAAAAGCCGCCGGGTTGAAAAAGCGGTTCTTCCATTTGTAAAACTGGTGCAGACCATACCGAGTCTTTCCATGTTTGGTCTTCTGATACCGCCTCTGTCATTTCTCGCCGCCAATGTTCTTTTCTTCAAGCGTCTTGGGATAAGCGGAATAGGAGATACACCGGCAATCGTGGCGCTCTCTCTATATGCCCTGCTGCCTATCGTTCAGAACACCTACACAGGTCTCAAACAGGTTGATGAAGGGGTTGTGGATGCGGCAAGGGGAATGGGAATGACCCCCCTTCAAAGATTCCTCTCTGTGGAATTTCTCATCGCCCTGCCCTCCATATTGACCGGGATAAGGACTGCGATGGTTCAGATCATCGGCAACACCACGATGGCCGCTTTAATAGGGGCAGGCGGTTTAGGCATCTTTATTTTCCAGGGGCTGGGTCAGGGGGCGATGGATCTGATTCTACTCGGGGCCGTACCGATTATCATCCTTGCCTTGATAGCGGATTCCGGTATGAATATTCTTCAAACGCGTATCAGAAAGCTCTTATTATTCGACAGAAATCGGGAGGTTCGTTCAATTTGATTGAATTTAAAGAGATTTCAAAGCAGTATAACCATAATACTGCTGTGGATGATGTATCCTTCAAAATACCAAGCCATCAATTCTGTGTGCTCATCGGTCCTTCCGGTTGTGGTAAGACGACAACACTCAGAACAGTCAATAAACTGGTCATTCCGTCAGGTGGTAAGGTCTTGATCGATGATCGTGATATTGATGATTTTCCGCTCACCGAATTAAGAAGAAAAATCGGTTATGTGATTCAGACGATCGGTCTTTTTCCGCATATGACTGTTGAAAAGAACATATCTGTGGTGCCGCGATTGTTAAAATGGAGCAGGGAAAAAATCCGGAGAAGGGTTTCGGAGATGCTGGAGCTGGTCGGACTGAATCCGGATCAATACAGTAAAAAAAGCGCGAGTGAATTATCCGGAGGTGAGGCCCAGAGAGTTGGAGTCGCAAGGGCCCTTGCCGGTGACCCTCCCATTCTTCTCATGGATGAACCCTTTGGAGCTGTTGATCCGATCAACAGAGAGGTTTTGCAGGAGAGCTTTATGAGGATTCAAAGAGAGTTGAAAAAGACCATTGTCTTTGTGACTCACGATATGGATGAGGCCCTGAAGATGGCGGACATCGTTGCCGTTATGCAACAGGGGCGGTTAATTCAGTTTGACACCCCTCTTAATATTCTGAGCCAACCCAAAAACGCATTTGTCAAGAGTTTCTTTGGAAATGATCGGGTTCTGAAGAGACTGGCCATGATGAACGCCCTGGATTATATCATCGACAAAGAATCCGGATCGGCTTTGCGCTATACAGTTGAAAAAGAAGAGACGTTCTCCTTAAAAGATGCTTTAACGAGACTCCTGGAAGAGCAAACCGAAACCATACGTGTTAAAGATGTGAGAAGCGGGAAAACAGGGCTGATAACCCTGGAAATGATCAAGCAATTCGCTGTGGATGATGACAGTGGATAAGAAAAGAAGACTGAACTTATTCTTCTTTAGCATACTGCTGGTCCTTTTCCTGCTGGTGATCTTTTATCAGAAGGGCTGGGGCGGGATTCTTGAAAAGATCTTTCCCGGCAGGGAACAGCTGATCTATCCGAGGGCCACCATCAGCCAGCTGGTGATAGAGCACATGAAGATTGTGGGCCTGTCCAGTCTTCTGTCCACTGTAACAGCGCTTTTGATTGGGATTTTTGTTACTAGAAAGATGGGGCGTAGTTTCCTGCCACTTGCCAACAACCTCAGTGCCGTCGGTCAGACTTTTCCGCCTGTTGCTGTTCTTGCCCTTTCGGTCCCGTTTCTCGGTCTCGGTTTTGAACCGGCAGTTTTCGCCCTCTTTATCTACGGCATACTGCCCATACTCAGAAACACCATCAACGGTCTTCAGGATATTTCCGATGATATCATAATGGCCGCTGATGCCATGGGGATGACGCCTCTTCAAAAGCTCTTCCGGGTTGAAATTCCTATTGCCTCACCCTTGATCATTGCCGGAATACGCGTATCAGTGATTATCAACGTGGGGACCGCAACGGTGGGAGCCACCATCGGAGCCGGGGGGCTTGGTTCCCCCATAACAGCCGGGCTGATATCGAACAATCCCGCCTATCTTCTACAGGGAGCTATTCCGGCAGCCCTGCTTGCCTTTGTCCTTGATCTGTTTTTCAACCTCTTTGAAAGATGAACAAAAGGGTGTGGTATCAACAAAAAACGAGCCGGTTTTGACACCGGCCCGCTTCTGAATCGTCTTGCGTTATCTAATCTAAATGAGTTACGCTTAAATCACGGAAGCCACTTTTCGCAGTAGTCCCAGTTTTCGTTCATCCAGGCCTCTGCTACAACTTCAGGATCGTCATCGCTCTCGGCGATATCTCCCATAAGGTCTCCAAGATGCTGTGAATCCATGTAGAAGTGTGTGAGGAACTGAGCCACTTCGGGCATATCCACAATGATGTCTCTTCTGGCAATCGTGTGGATATTCTCAACGGCTCCGTAAACACCCTCTGGATCATCAAGGAACTTCAGATCCCATTCGGCAAATTTCCAGTGAGGCTGCCAACCGGTAACTGCAACCCATTCGTCTTTTCTGACAGCTTCAGCAAGGCTGGCTGTCATAACAGGCCCGGAACTCTCAACGAGATCGAGATCAAGGTTATAGACGTCTAATGCTCTGTTTGTTGCCTGCATGATACCGGCACCCGGATCAATTCCGACTATCTGGCCGTCAAATTTGTCGACGTGATTGTTCATCTCTGAGATTGAATCGATCGTAACATAAGCGGGAACAACGAGTCCGATTCTGGCCCCTTCAAAGTTATAACCGAGATCTGTCAGATCAGTCTCAAACTGATCCATATAACTCTGATGTGTAACAGGGAGCCATCCGTCCAAAAAGGCATCCTGTCTTCCCTGTGCCAATGATGCATAGATAACACCGGGATCAGCCATTGTGATATTAACATCATAGCCCATTTTGTCCTCTAAGATGTTCTTTGCCAGATTGGTCATGGCAATTCCTTCTGCCCAGTTAACGTAAGCGAGATCAACAGTTTTTGCACCTACAATTGACATGGCAAAAACCAGTACTGCGATTAATACAATAAGTTTCTTCATAAAATGTTCCTCCTCCTTTAAGATGTTAGTTGCTATTGTTTCTGTTTACTCAGCGCCTGCGTTATTCTGTCTAATACCATAGCCAGAATAACCACGGCTATTCCACTTTCGAAGCCAAGTCCTATCTTGTACTGCGTGATACCTGTTAAGACTTTTCTACCCAATCCACCGGCACCGATCATCGATGAGATAACAACCATGGAGAGTGACAGCAGTATCGTTTGGTTGATACCGGCAAAGATGGTTGGTGTTGCCAATGGTATCTCCACCTTGAACAACTCTTGCGAAGGGGTGGACCCAAATGCCTGACTGGCTTCAACAACCTCTTTGGGAATCTGTCTTATTCCGAGGTTGGTCAGCCTGACAACGGGAGGCATTGAAAAGATAATCGTCGCTACCGCTCCCGGTACTTTTCCCAGACCAAAGAATAAAACGGCCGGGATCAGATAAACAAAAGCGGGCATCGTCTGCATAAAATCCAGCAGGGGACGGGTCACTTTTTCCACAATATCATTCTTAGAAGCCCATATACCGAGTGGGATACCCAACATGAGGGCGATAAGGGCAGAACTCGAAACCAGAGCAAGTGTCTGCATCGTCTCTGTCCAAAGCAGCATGCTGTCTGCAAGAAATAGTCCGATCAACGTAAATATGCCAACACCTCTACCCGCGATAAACCAGCCTAAGGCTCCGATGATGATGATCATCAGCCATGACGGCGGCAGCAGGAAGAGATCTTCAAGGTTACTGACAAACAGGTTCACAAACCAGCTTATTCCATCGAAGAATGGTTCCCAGTTTTCTGTCATCCAATTTACTATGTTTTCAAAAAAATCACCAATTGGTATCTCGAAAATTTTAATCCACCTCCCCAAGGATTCCTGAAAGCAGATCCACTTTGTCTATAAAACCGAGGAGCTTTCCGTCTTCAACGACTGCTATAGGATGATCCGAGTCCACAGCGATTGCCGACATATCAAGAATCGATGTGGTTTTCTCCACTGTGGGAATCTCCTGAACAATCTCGTTCAGATCTGTTTTGCCTTCTTTGATCAATTCAGCGGCGTCATCAACGTTTACGGCCCCTATGAATCCTCTTTTCTTTGTTGTAATGGGGATGACGACCATATCATTTCTTCTCATTCTTCTTAAAACGACTTTCGCCGGTTCCGTAGGCAATGCCTTTTCCTTTGGTTTTCTCATAATCGTCTCTGCCGTTATAACCTTTGCCCTGTCGACATTTTCCACAAAGTCTCTTACATACGTGTTGGCCGGATTTGTAAGGATCTGTTCACCTGTTCCGATCTGTACAATCCTGCCATCCTTCATGATCGCAATATCATCACCAAGTTTCAGCGCTTCATCCAGATCATGTGTGATAAAAACAATCGTTTTATGCAAATCCTCCTGCAGTTCAAGGAGCTGATCCTGCATATCCTTTTTGATTAACGGGTCTAGAGCCGAAAAGGCCTCATCCATGAGCAAAATCCCGGGATCGTTCGCCAATGATCTCGCCAGGCCGACTCTTTGCTGCATACCTCCACTCAATTCGTCCGGATAACTTTCCTCATAACCCTTCAATCCAACCATTTCAAGGGTTTCATAGGCTTTTTTTCTTCTGACTTGTTTATCAACGTTCTGTACTTCTAAACCGTATTCAACGTTGGCACAGACCGTTTTGTGAGGAAACAATCCGAAATGCTGGAAGACCATGGACATCTTCTTTCGTCTCATCGTTCTGAGTTTTTCCTTGGAAGCACCGATCACTTCTTCCCCGTCAATGGTGACTTGGCCACCGGTCGGTTCTATCAACCTGTTTAAACATCTTATAAGCGTTGATTTTCCGCTCCCCGAGAGTCCCATAACGACAAATATCTCCCCTTCTTTCACATCGAAGGATGCGTTATTAACCCCGACGGTGTTACCGGTTTTTTCAAGGATATCCTCCTTGCTCATACCGTCTTCCAACATGGGAATGACTTTCTTGGGATTGGGGCCGAAAATCTTATAGATGTTCTCAACTTTAATTCTTGTCTGACTCACACCAGACCTCCTTTCATAACTCGATTTACTATTTCATCTTAACCAATAAACAAAAAAATGACAAATAAAGTTCTACCTTGTATAAGACGTAAAAAACCAAGAAATCTCAACCATTTTCAGATTGGCAAAATCCAAAAGGTTTTCAAAACACAAAAAGAACGCTTAGAATAACTCCTAAGCCTTTCTATCATATCTCCATCAACAAATTATCATTGTTTTTTCTCGGCGGGCAAAAACAGTATAACATTTATATATATACGCAATTATATGAAAATGAAAAAACTTTGTAACGATTATTGCCGCGTTGCTTAATACTCTCATCAAATAACAGTTATACACGTCTTTCCAACAGAATAGTCTGGATCCCGAAGGGCTCGTAGTCGAGGTCGAAGCTATGCGTATCGTGCTTCAAAGTTTTGATCTTTTCTTCCAGAATGTTGGAAAGATAGACGTTCGATATTTGAAAAGAGTTGATGGTAATGGTTGTCCTTCCTCTTGACCCCAGGTTCTCTGATAAGCGTAACACGTAGCCGTCCTTTGTTCGCTTAAAGGCCATCAGATGCAAATTCTTGTCCGGAATGTGGATAAAAGAACTGCCTGAAATAGCGGATTTACCCGGAATGACTCTAACCCCGCGGTTCATTTCTCTGCTCTTTTTCAAGGTCTGCAGCAGATCACTCCCGGAATGCGGAACGATTGAATAAACAAACTGATGTTTCCCCTCATCGGCGATGAGATCGGGATTAACCGGGGACCTGAGGAGGCTGAGTTTTATCGTACTCTCTTCAACACTGTGGCCGTACTTTCCGTTGTTGATGATGCTGACTCCGAAGTCTCTCTCTGAGATGTCAACCCATCGCTGGGCGGGAACCTCAAACCGCGCTTTCTCATAATCACTGTTTCGCGTTGTCTTTCTTTCTATATAACCGGCACCTAAATCATATCTGGCCGTCCTTGAGAGTACATCCACCGGAAACTCAGCTCTCAGTAATGTCCGTCTGTGATGCCAGTCGATCTCATTGACAATGTCTATTGAATTTGACGCTCTTTTGAGGATATATCTTTGAAGAATCTGGGTTTTTCCCAGTTTGTAGAACACCTCAACCACCGTTCGAATGGTATTGGCTTCAATCATCTTGATAGAATCTGGGTTTAGAGCCTTTGAGTAACGCTCGATGTTGGAATCAATCTCCCATGCATCCCAGAACATCGGCACATCATCAGAAATCTTCAGTTGGTTTCCGGAACCATTGAAGAGGTATCGCTTTGCTTTTTTATCAAATACCTTTATTGTTCCGTCCGGTAGTATCATGGCCCATAGATATTCATTTTCCAGAACAGGCTTTTTGTCCATTATATCGTTGCTTACTGAAGCGCTCTTTATTTCATGATTGACGTTAACCGCTTCGCCTCTCTTAAGCCTCAGGAAACCGAAAGGCTCGATAACGGATTCAGATGCGTAAAGGTTTTTATCGTCAAACGTTTTAACCGGTATCAGTTCTGTCCCGTCAGGACTTCTCAGTTTACAGGGCTTCCCCTCAAGTTCAACAGTAGGAGAGACGGGATACTCCGAGATGTTAAAGAGCGTTATGTACTCACTATAATTTTCAAAGTGCTTCTTCAAAGCCCGGTTTTCAACGTTGGACAGCGTACTCTTGATACTTTTCAGCTCTGCCTCTGCATCTTCATAGACATCCTTTATTGACGATCCCGGAAGGATGTCATGGAATTCATTGCGTAGCAGACCCTCCCAGCACGCATCTATCGTTGACTTGTCATTATGATCATCTGAATCAATCAAAGCGGCAATCAATTCTGCGTAAAAGAGTTCATCCTCGCATTGCTTATGAAGCCTCTTCGTTCTGGCCTGGCTTGTCAGGGTTCCCCGGTGAAACTCAAGATAGAGTTCGTCATCATGAACCGGGAGCCCGGCTTCTTTTCCGGCTGTCTCATTAAATATTGCCTCCGGTGCCAGCATCTCCATTTCCGGCAGCCCGGGCAGTTTTTTCATGGCCTGATAATTGCCGATCATCTCATCGGAAGGTCCTCCTCCTCCGTCGCCATATCCGAAGGTCATCATCGAGAAGGGAACAACGGTCCTGTCTTTGTA